>CAZBLS010000073.1:0-7816 GCA_964492705.1 uncultured Oscillospiraceae bacterium
GGTCTACGTGAGCGATAATTGCGATATTTCTTATATCTTCTCTTTTCAAATCCTTAACCTCTTTTTTTGCATTTTTTATTTATTTAATTGCAAAACCGCAATATTTATCTGATTATTTTGAGTACACAAAAGAAATATTGCAGAATTTGCAATATTTACCGCCGTGTATTTCAAATTATCGCTCTTATTTTACCACACTCATTCTTTCTTGGCAAGCGAAAACGCCGTATTTTACGCATTTATCTCAATCTTTTTTATTTATAAAATGCAAGTTTGTGTTTTTTTCCTGCAAAATCATATGCTTTTTAGGTTTTGCGCACAGTTTTTATGCAAGTTGCGTCCCATCATTCTGCAACAAGTTATATTTTCCTTTCCGCAAAACATTTTACGTTTTTGCTTCCGCAATTTTTTATTTACGCTCATTTATAAAAAACACCCGATGCTCTGTTTAGCATCGGGTGCATAAATGATTTATAAAGATGCCTTTTACCTTTTAAGTTCTTCCAAACGTTTGTCGGCTTCTTCTATACGGGCAGTCGCTTCGGCAATCTCCTTTTCCAGCTTTTCTTCTCTTGCCTTTTTGTTTTTTTCCGCAGAGCCTCTGTGCTCTTCAAAGGACACTTTGCTCTCCTTTTTTACCGCCTCAAAGCGCAGTTTATCCGCTTTGTGCTGTTCCCGTGCCGACTTTTTCATATCGGAAAATGCTTTTTTAAAAAATTCTTTCATTATGCTTCTTCCTTGTCTTTCAGTATTTTTTCGCCAAGTGCAAGTACGCTTTCGGCATATTTTTTTCTTCGGGAATTTAAAATTCCCTTAAACAGAGGATACGTTACCGATACGGCAATCAGTCCCGCAATGCCCAAAACAAGTCCCCATTTAAAGGGATTCGCAACGTTTATGATATTTCCTATATCCGTCATAATAAGGCTCATTCCCGCACCCAAAATAAGTGAAGAAACACCGCCGAAGATATAAGCAAACCTGTATGCCGGAGCGGAAACTCTTTTATCAAGTTTCTTTAATACGTCTGTATCGGTCTCCTTATTTTCCGTATAGCGGTCAAGAATTACTTTAATATTACTGTCTTTCATTTTTATTACCTCGTTTCTTATTTTTACGGGCACATTATATTCTCTTTCCGTTTCCGAAAGTTTTATAAAACGTTTCCGTTTTGTTTCCGCCCCCCGTTTTGCAAAAAAAACACCTGAAATTTCCCCTTTCAGGTGCCTAAAACTCAATTTATTTCTAAAATAGCCATTCGTACCAAACGGCAACGCTTTCACGCAAATACTGCGATATCACAACAGGTCCGTCAGTATGCGCTTTATAGGGTTTCGGATCAAACCCCTCTTCCTTTGCCAAAAGACAGGCTCGGTAGAGATGCGTTTCGCTTGAAATCACGGTAATCGCATTTGTACCAAGACTTTCCTTTTCAATAAGTTCCTTTGAATAGTATAGGTTTTCCTTTGTGGAAGTTGATCTTTCTTCTTTTATAAGCCTTTCCTGCGCTATTCCCCGAGCGGTGAGCATATTGTACATACACCGGGCTTCGCTTATGCCCTCGCCCTCGCCCATACCTCCCGAAAGTATGGCTTTGCATTCGGGATTTTCGGTTAAGAACTCATATGCAGAATTAACTCTCGACGAAAGAACTTTTGACGGAACGGTCCCGTAAACGGCACATCCCAAAACTATGCAGTAATCCGAATCCGCTTTTTCTTTCTTTTGCGCAACGGTAATTATGGGAATTTCGGCAATACACACCATTGTTACCGCCAGCGCAATGCCTGCATACATTACTTTTCCGACAATTTTTGCCCATACCGCATTTGTAAACGAAAGCAAATAAAAGCAAAATACCAACACCGCAACAAGAATTATAGCAAGCGCCAAAAAGCCGAATCCGTAAAGTTCGGTTCTAAGAAAGTATGCAAGTAAAGACAGAAAAGCCATACTTATTATATAGCGCAACTTACCGCCAACAGCAAATTTCACGCCTTTGTTTAAGCACTGTAATACTTTTTTTATTTGCAGGGATTTAAACATTCTTTGCAGTTATGTCCGCACTTGCTTTCAAGTTTAAAACTTTGCGGATCGGCCTCCATTATCAGATTTTCATTTTGTGTAAAACCGTATCTTTCAAAGAACGGAACGGTTTCTTCCGTTGCGGTAATCACTATCTTTTCCGCAAGCATATTAAAACCTTTTACCGCGAGCATCCGCATTGCAAGGTCGCCTATACCTTTACCTCGGCTTTCTTTTAAAACGCAAAGACTTCCTATACGGTATGCGCCCTTATCAAAATAAAGGCTTCCGCAGGCAACGGGAACGTTATCTTCAAGCAAAATCAAATGCAACGATTTTTCGTCGGTATCCGCCTGTCCAAACCCGCATTTTTCCCTTAATGCGACAATTTCCGCAACGCCTTTACCGAATTTCCACTGTGAACTTATCATTTCCCTCACCTCGTTTTAATTATAACAGAGTTAATATAAAATATCAAGAAAAATTACGCGTTTAAGCAAACAGAAATCTCCGCACAAATTGCACGGAGATATACATTAATCTTTTTTCTTTTTTTGAGGAAACGGAATTTGCGAAAGTATTACGGCGGAAAACATTATCGCACAGCCGAGATATTCAAGGGGATGAAGTCTTTCGCTTCTGACAATCGCTCCCGAAATTGCCGAAAATACGGATTCAAGGCTCAAAAGAAGCGAAACAACCGTGGGATTGGAATCCTTTTGTGCGATAATCTGCAAAGTATAGGCTATGCTTGAAGAGAACACGCCCACGTAAAGCACGTGAGTTATGCACGCAAAAACCACGTCTGCCGATGGGGATTCGGTTAAAACAGCAGGCGGTGACGACAGCAATGCCACAAAAAAGAACTGCACGCAGGAAAGATGTATTCCGTCTACTTTTGAGGCAAATCGGTCGATAAACAGTATCTGCAACGCATATGCAAATGCACAAAGCAACGCAAACAGGTCGTAAATATTTACGTTTTCTATTCCTCCGCCCTTGAAAAACAGGAAATACATTCCCACAAGCGATATGGCAATACTTATCCAAACATTTACAGGCAGTTTCTTTTTTTGAAACAGTCCCGCTATGGGAATTATAACCACATACAAAACCGTGATAAATCCTACTTTTCCGCTGTCGGTTCCCTTAAAAGCCGCCTGTTGAAGATTGGTTGCCGCAAACAGAGCAATTCCGCAAAACGCACCGCCGATAACAAGTTCTTTTAAATATTTTTTATCCGTAAGTTTTTTCCTTTTTGACGGAAAAAGAAATGAAAAGACAAGCAGTGTAACAAATGCCGTAACACCTCTGAGCGCATTAAAGGTAAACGGTCCCATTCCGTTATCGGAACATATTGCTTGGGACGAAAATGCCGTACCCCAAATAAGGGCGGCAAGCAACGGAAATACGTTTTGTTTTATCCTGTTCATTGGGTATCCTCTTGTTTAAATTCCGCACTTTTTATTCAAGTGCACAAAACCGAAAATTTTGTGCATATTGTATCATATTTTGCAAAAATGCGCAACAGTTCATTTTTAAATAAGTTGCTTTCCCATTTAAAGCGTGGTATAATATGAAAAAGCATTTTCGATTTTTGCAAATTAACGGAGGAATAAAAATGAAAAACGTTTTTGTTGAAGGGCATCGGGGCTACTGTGCAAAATATCCCGAAAACACGCTTATCTCTTTTGAAGCGGCTATCGACTTGGGCGTTGACGGCTTTGAATTTGACGTTTGGCTTTCAAAAGACAAAGTTCCCGTGCTTATGCACGATTGCAGTTGCAAACGCACCTGCGGTGTTGACAAATATATATGCAACCTGACTCTTGCCGAAATCAAAGAGTTGGATGCCGGCTTTGAGGGAAAATTCGGTGACAAATACATAAACAAGGGCGTAAAAGTGCCGACTCTTAAAGAACTTTGCGAACTTGTTTCTTCCCGTTCTCCCGAAATGGCGTTGGGTGTGGAAATTAAGGAATACACCGAAGAAACCGTTGATATTACCGTTGCGATGCTTAAAGAATACGGACTTTTCGACCGAGCCTGTTTCTACGCATTTGATGCTCCCACGCTCAAATACTTAAAGGACAAATATAACGCCCGAGTAATGGGCTATCCCGACTTTGAAATGCGTCGCCGTGACGGCAACGTATACGACTGCTATGACGAATTGGGACTTTCCCTTGAATACGTGCGTTCGGAAATATACGAAGTTTACAAAAGCAAAAATATGCCCATTCATATGTACTGTGCCGACAGCAGAGAAGACGTTGAACTTTGTTTAAGCAAGGACGAATGCACTCTTATAACTGCAAACGATCCCGTCCCCCTTATGCAATCTCTCGGCAGAAAAATAGGCAAAACAAAAGAATTTTAAGCGAAAGGAATTTTTATGTATTACGAATTTTATATTTTTATCGCACTGATACTCTGTTCCCTTTTTGCTTTGATTGCAAGCAGTGCGGTGCACTCGGTATTTAACAGATATTCCAAATCCGCCTGTTCTTCAAGGTTTACCGGCAGTGATACCGCAAAGAAACTCCTTGCATCCAACGGTGCATCGGATATTTCCGTTCACCCCACAAGCGGGAATCTTACCGACCACTATGACCCGAAAAACGGCACCGTCAACCTTTCCCAAAGCACTTACGGGCAAAGTTCGGTTGCATCCGTTGCCGTTTCCGCCCACGAAATAGGTCACGTAATGCAAAAAAAGGACGGCTATTTGCCCTACCGCATACGCACCGCTCTTGTTCCTACGGTAAACATCGCATCACGCCTTTCTCTTCCTCTTGTTATGATAGGTCTTCTTTTGGATCTTTTTTCTTCCGTGACCGATATCGGATTTTATATAGCAATGGTGGGCGTTATATTTTACGGCGGTTCCTTTGTATTTGCTCTCGCAACGCTTCCGGTGGAAATTAATGCAAGCAGGCGTGCCAATGATATGCTGTTAAATGAAGGCATCCTCACAAAAGACGAAATAGGCGGTGCACGAAAAGTACTTTTTGCCGCCGCAATGACGTATCTTGCTTCACTTTTAACATCCCTTGTATATTTTCTCCGCTTCTTACTTCGTGTTCTTGTGCTTTTCGGCAGAAGAAACGACCGCAGATAAAAATAAGCCGAGATCCTTTTTCCGAAAAACAGGAACAAGATCTCGGCTGTTTCTTATTTATTGCCTCTGTATCCGAGGCTTTCCGAAATATCTTTTGCAATTTGATTTATAACGGGAAACTTCACTTCCGCAAGCGTTTCCACGGTATCGTATATTGTTAAACTCGATATCCCCACCGATGCCGCAACTTCGCCTTTCCCGTCGAATACGGGACACGCAATGCATATGATTCCCCGTGCAAACTCTTCGTTATCCAGAGCATATCCCCTTTCTCTTATTTTCTCCGCTTCAAGTGCGAACATATTATAGTCGGTTATGGTGTTTTCGCTCCGCGCCACCGCACCGTTCTCAAAATATGCCCTTGCTTCGTTTTCTTTGCCGTAAGCAAGAAGTATTTTCCCCGGAGCCGAGCAATGCAACGGATATTCACCGCCCACACACCCGTTAATTCTTACGTCTCGCAAAGAATTAAAATGTGCTTCATACAGCACGTTATTCCCGTTTTTCACGCCTAAATACGATGAATCGCCCCAACGGTTACGCAAATCTTCAAGATACGGCTTTGCAATTTTAACCGTTTTATTTTCTTCCACGTTTCCGGCTATTACCGAAAACGGGCGCACCGTTAAACTGTACTTTTTTACCGTAGCATCGCTTAAATATATCCATTTCTGTTCAAGCAACGCTTCAAGCACACGTGAGATCGCATTTTTGTTTATATCAAGACCGTTGCAGATATCCGTTATCCCCACAGGCTCATTTGAAGTTGCAATAAATTCTATAATTTTAAGTGCATAATCCACCGCAGGAGCCTTTGACATAAACACACCTCACAATATACTTATTCTTTAATTATAAGTATATTACAAAACGCAATTTTTGTCAATTTGCAAAAACCTCCGTTAATTACAAAAACAGTAAAATAAAACAACCGCCGTGCAACACGGTTACTGTTTGGAAATCGAATAACGGTAATGAAATCGCTATATCCCATTTCATTGACGCCTGTTTGCAGTCAAAACAAAAAGAGTGAAGCCCCCCCACTCCCAACCGAAAACCGAAAATCCGCTCACGCAACGGGTGCGTAAAAAGCACCGAAAGCAGTAAATTTCCTTACATTTTCTCTGAATTTCACCCTGCAAAAATTCCAAAATTCAGCGCAATCCCAACCTTTAAACGTTCCATTTTCCGCACATTGACCTTTCCTTGCGTTCTCGGCGGAATTTCTTCCGCACTCCGCAAAAAAACGCAACTGTCGCCTTTTGCCCCCAAAAACACCGTTTTCGGAAACAAACGGTTCTGCGTTACATTGATTTATACGGCTTAACGGCACATTATACCGCTGCCTTATCTTCGTCCGCATTCTCATCAAACACAAAAATCCGAAATTCGCCTTAAAAGCAAATTTCGGATTTTGCACAGTTCAGACACCCCTTATTTTCGGGAAAAATTACTTATCAAGATCGTTATCGAAAGAATTGAATCCGCCGTCGGAGGGTTCTTCGCCGTTAGGATAATCGCACAGATCCGCACCGATTTTGCGTTTTACCACACCGCCGTTTATTTCATTTCCGTAACCCATTTTCTTACGCCAAACTATAACGCCGATATCCGCTCCCAGCAAGAGGATAAGTACCGAGAAAAGGACAATAAACCCAAACGTGGGATCGGTGTTTACTCTGTTACCGGTTCCGCCGTTATCTGTCGGAACAGGTTCTTCGGTAGGTTGCATCGTTGCAATCTCACCCACTTCAATATTGGGATCAAGCGTGGGAGGTGCATTGGTAACTCTGTTTTCACCCGTGTATGGATCCTTAGTCGTCTCGGGCGTAACGGTAGGTTTCTTTGTGGGTGCAGGTGTTGCCGTTGCCGTAGCAGTTGGCGTGGGCGTATTTTCACCGTTATCGGTTGCGGTAGGTGTAGGTGTGGGTGTTTCGCTTGGAGTAGGTGTGGCATTGGGTGAACATTCCACATCCACCTCTTTAAGTGTAATTCCCCATGTACCGCCGTCGGCAGCACCATTACTCAATTTAAATTGAATAACAGCTTCTACTTTCTCGCCTTTTTCCACCGTTACGGTTTTTGACGAACCTCCGCTTCCGTTGCCGTTTAACGAAATTTTTTGTGAAACTTTCGAATCGTCAATGGAATTCCCCTCTTTATCAAGTGCCGAAGCTTCAACGGTAAATGTAACTTTACCTCCGTAATTTTTCGTATCTTCATCAAGAAAAGACGTAATATCTGCGGTAAGTTCTATTTTATCCGAACCTTCCTTTGCAACCCACGTTTTGCCGTTTCCCGTTGCTCCGTCCGCCGAAAAATTCATTTTGGTAGGATCAACCGGCTTTGCGCTTATGCTGAATGTACTTGCAAGAACTGCCATAGCAACGGTAGCCACCGCAAGAAATTTAATCGATTTCATTTTCATTTTCCGCTCTCCTCGGAACTTTTTTTATATTATACACTGATTTGTGCATTTATGTCAATCAGCCGTTTAAGAAAATTGCAAATTTTCACTCTCCCGACGGTTTTAATATATTGAATATATGAAAAAATATGCCCGATATATCGGCAAATTTACCGTATCGGGCATATTTTATTTCTCGCTTTCACTCTTCATCATTCCGTTGGAACGGAAACTGAAAGTTTCGTTCCCTGCGAAGATTATAT
>CAZBLS010000074.1:0-7773 GCA_964492705.1 uncultured Oscillospiraceae bacterium
TTTACATGGGGTTTTGTTCTTTCAAACTTACTCTTTGCCATTTTTTTCTCTCCTTAATTACAATTATTTGCCGATTTTTTCAGCAAGGGATTTGGGCACTTCTTCAAAGTGCGAGAACTGCATTACAAAGTTACCTCTGCCCTGTGTACGGGAACGAAGGTCGGTGGAATAACCGAACATCTCCGCAAGGGGAACCATTGCGTGCAGAATCTGAACGTTGCCGTTAACGCTTTCGGTACCTTCGGGACGGCCGCGACGGGAACTGATGTTACCCATAACGTCACCCAAATATTCGTCGGGCATAGTAACGTCAACTTTCATTATAGGTTCAAGCAAGCAGTTGTCAGCCTTTTTAAGACCTTCTTTAAATGCCATTGAACCTGCAATCTTATATGCCGCCTCTGAAGAGTCAACATCGTGGTAAGAACCGTCAAGCAGTTCAACCTTAAAGTCAACAACTTCGTAGCCGTGCATACCGCTCTTTGCCGCTTCTCTGATACCGGCATCGATAGCGGGAATATATTCCTTGGGTATTGCACCGCCCACGGTCTTGTTCTCGAAAGAATAGCCTGTGCCGGGTTCTACGGGGATCATCTTTATGATACAGTGACCATACTGACCGTGACCGCCGGACTGACGTACAAACTTTCCTTCCTGAGTAACTTCGCGACGGATGGTTTCTTTGTAGGAAACCTGAGGTGCACCGATAGTTGCTTCAACTTTAAATTCACGAAGCAAACGGTCTACGATAATTTCAAGATGAAGTTCACCCATACCGGCGATAATCGTCTGACCGGTTTCCTGATCGGTATATGTTTTGAACGTGGGGTCTTCCTCGGCAAGTTTTACAAGTGCCATAGTCATCTTTTCCTGACCTGCTTTGGTCTTGGGTTCGATGGCAACCTGAATAACGGGATCGGGGAATTCCATTGATTCAAGGATAACGGGGCTGTTCTCATCGCAGAGAGTGTCACCCGTAGTGGTGTCTTTAAGACCAACCGCAGCGGCGATATCACCGGCATAAACCTGTGCTATCTCTTCCCTGTGGTTTGCGTGCATCATAAGTATACGGCCGAAACGCTCACGCTTGCCCTTAACGCTGTTATAAACGTAAGAACCTGCTTCTCTTGTTCCGGAATATACACGGAAGAACGCAAGTTTACCTACAAAGGGGTCGGTCATAATCTTAAACGCAAGTGCCGAGAAAGGCTCTTCGTCGGATGCGTGCCTGTCCACTTCTTCTCCGGTATCGGGCAAAGTACCCTTTATAGCGGGGATATCAAGGGGTGAAGGCATATACTCAACGATTGCGTCAAGAAGTTTCTGTACACCTTTGTTATGGTAAGAAGTACCGCAACATACGGGAGTAAGCAAGTTTGCGATAGTTGCCTTACGGATAGCCTTTTTGAGTTCATCAGCCGTGGGTTCTTCGCCCATAAGGTATTTTTCCATAAGATCGTCATCTGTTTCGCAAACGGACTCAACCATAGCGGTATGATATTCTTCGCACTTATCTTTCATATCCTCGGGGATATCGGTAACGCTGATATCATCGCCCAAGTTATCGTTGTAGATATACGCTTTCATTTCCAAAAGGTCAACAAGACCTACGAAAGTGTCTTCTGCACCGATAGGCAACTGCAACGGCACGGGATTAGCATGAAGACGGGTGTTCATCATATCTACAACGCGGTAGAAATCGGCACCCATAATATCCATTTTGTTTACGTAAGCCATACGGGGAACGCCGTACTTGGAAGCCTGATGCCAAACGGTTTCAGACTGAGGCTCAACGCCACCTTTTGCGCAGAATACCGCAACGGCACCGTCGAGAACACGGAGAGAACGCTCAACTTCAACGGTGAAGTCAACGTGTCCGGGAGTATCGATGATGTTGATACGGCAGTGTTTCCACTGTGCTGTGGTAGCGGCTGACGTAATGGTTATACCGCGCTCTTTTTCCTGTTCCATCCAGTCCATAGTTGCTCCGCCCTCGTGGGTTTCGCCGATTTTACGGATCTTTCCGGTATAGTAAAGAATACGCTCGGTAGTAGTTGTTTTACCGGCATCGATGTGAGCCATAATACCGATATTTCTTGTATTTTCAAGTGAAAATGCTCTTGGCATAGTCTATCCTCCCTAACGAAGTTACCAACGGTAATGGGCAAAAGCCTTGTTGGACTCAGCCATTTTATGGGTATCTTCGCGCTTTTTAACGCTGGCACCTGTATTGTTGGCGGCATCCATTATTTCAGCCGCAAGTCTCTCTGCCATTGTACGCTCACCGCGTTTACGGGTGAACATAACCAACCAGCGGAGACCCAAGGTCTGCCTGCGTTCAGGGCGGACTTCAATCGGAACCTGATAGTTTGAGCCACCTACACGGCGAGCCTTGGTTTCGAGCAAAGGCATAACGTTTTCCATTGCCTGATCGAAAACTTCAAGGGGCTCACGGCCTGTCTTTTCCTTTATAATATCAAAAGCGTCGTAGCAAATGCTCTGTGCGGTTCCTTTTTTACCGTCGTACATTACCTGGTTGATAAGTTTGGTAACAACCTTGGAGCCGTACATAGGATCCGGAAGCACGTCACGCTTCTGTACTCCACCTCTTCTTGGCATAAAATTTTCCTCCTTAAACTGTGCTTTCTCACTGAAAGCAAACGATATTTTTAAAAAATCATCGCTCCGTCAGCATAATCGGAGACTCTGAAAAAACCTAAAAAAAGAATTAAAACGCAGCGAATGTTCTAATTACTTCTTGGGTTTCTTTGCACCGTATTTACTGCGAGCCTGCATTCTCTTTGCAACGCCTGCGGTATCAAGTGCGCCACGGATAATATGGTATCTTACGCCGGGAAGATCCTTTACACGACCGCCGCGGATAAGAACTACGGAGTGCTCCTGAAGGTTATGACCGATGCCGGGAATGTAGCAAGTACCTTCCATTCCGTTAGCGGCAAGCCTTACACGGGCAACTTTTCTAAGTGCCGAGTTGGGCTTTTTGGGAGTCATCGTCTTAACGCTGAGGCAAACACCTCTGCGCTGAGGGCTTTGTTGAAGAATAGGAGCCGAAGATTTGTAAGTGGTCTTCTTCCTGCCGTTTTTGATAATCTGATTAATTGTTGGCATTTAACTTTTTTCCTCCTTCCCCGGAAAAATAAAATATATATTAATTCCGCAACCCCCGGAACTAATGTCTTGTTTCAGCCGCCGCCGCCGCGCCGACCGCAATGCCGCATTTTTTGCCAAGTTCAGCCATTGTATCTGCAAATTCGGTTTCAACACCGTGCTCCGTTGCACTTTTTTTGATTTTATCCGAAATAAACAGTTCGGCATCCCTTGCGATATAAACTTTAACCGCAGTGCCGTTTTCAATTGCTTTAAGCACTTGCTTTGTGCCGCAGGTAAGTTTCAAAAATATTCCTCCGAGCATAAACACGCCATTTTCTTATACCTCGTTATGATATACCAAACCCCGTTCTTTGTCAAACGTTTTTTTGCGTTTACGGGCAAAAAAGTTGCAAAAATGCCTGTTTTATTCCGTTTTACAAAAGAAAAAAGAGGTTTTGCTCTTTTTTTAGCAAAAACCTCTTTTATATTATGCTTCCTCAACAACCTCTTCGGTCATCTCTTCCGTTTCTTCGGGTTCTTCGACCTGATGCCTGATAACGTCGATATCAATATTCTTGTAACGTTTAACACCCGTACCTGCGGGGATAAGTTTACCGATAATAACGTTTTCCTTAACACCGAACATCGGATCTATCTTTCCTTTGATTGCGGCGTCCGTCAGCACCCTTGTGGTCTCTTGGAACGATGCGGCGGACAGGAACGAATCCGTTGCCAAAGCCACTTTGGTTATACCGAGAAGTATTCTGCGGCTCGTTGCGGGGATTCCGCCGGCAAGCCTCGTCTCTTCGTTTACCGCTTCAACCTTAAAGATATCAACGATATCTCCGGGAAGAAGATCCGTATCGCCCGCATCTTCTATACGGACTTTGCGGAGCATCTGGCGCACGATAAGTTCGATATGTTTATCCGCTATATCAACACCCTGTATTTTATAAACGGTTTGAACTTCTTTAAGCATATAGTTCTGCAAAGGAACTACACCCTTTATCCTAAGCATATCGTGGGGGTTGACCGAACCTTTTGTAAGTTCCTGTCCAACCTCAACGGTTTGATTTTCTTCAACAGCCAAGTGCGCATTGTAGGGAAGAGGATATGTCTTCTCTTCGCCGTCGGATGCGATTACCGTAATGCTGTTTTTGTTTTTAACGTTCGTAAGTTCCACACGTCCTGCAATATCCGAAAGAATTGCAAGTCCCTTGGGTTTACGTGCTTCGAAAATTTCTTCTACACGGGGAAGACCCTGCGTAATATCCGTACCTGCAACACCGCCGGTATGGAACGTTCTCATAGTCAACTGCGTACCGGGCTCACCGATTGACTGTGCGGCGATGATACCGACTGCCTCACCGATGGCAACGGGTTTGTTGTTTGAAAGGTCGGCACCGTAGCATTTTGCGCACACACCGTTTTCGCAACGGCAGGTGAATATGGAGCGAATCATTACTTTTTTCTTGCCTAATCCGCCCTTTTCCTTAGAATTGCAGATATGTGCCGCAATTTCATCGTTTACAAGCGTTCCGTCGGTATAAACGGTATTGCCCTCATCGTCAAGTATGTCCTCGGCAAGAGTTCTGTTTTTAATACGGTCGGCAACGGTTTCGATTACCGTACCTTCATGAATTATATCTTCCACGTAAACGCCGTTAGGTGTATTTACGCCTGCATGCGTAACGTGACAGTCGTCCTCTCTGATGATAACGTCCTGACAAACGTCAACAAGACGGCGTGTAAGGTAACCGGAGTCGGCGGTACGCAATGCGGTATCCGCAAGACCTTTACGTGTTCCGTGGGATGACATGAAGAAGTCGATTATGGTAAGACCTTCACGGAAGTTTGCTTTAACGGGAATCTCAATGGTACGTCCCGAGGGATCAGCCATCAGTCCGCGCATTCCGGCAAGCTGTGTTATCTGTGATTTGTTACCGCGGGCACCGGATGTAGCCATCATATTGATGGGGTTGAACTTATCAAGACCTTTCATAAGTTCATCGGTAACGTCGTCTTTTGCGATTCTCCATTTATCGATAACGGCACGGTAGCGTTCTTCTTCGGAGAAGAAACCTCTGCGAGCCATGGCGTTGATCTTGGCAACTTCCTCGTCGGCTTTTTCGAGAATCTCTTTTTTCTTGGGAGGAATAACCGCATCTTTAACGCCTACGGTAACGTTACCGGTTGCGAACTTGAAGCCCTGTTCCTTAATCTTATCAAGCATATCCGCCGTAATGGCTTCGCCGTGAACGGTGTAGCACTGATATACGACTTTATTAAGAGATTTTTTGTCGATAAGGAATCCTATTTCCAAATCAAACTCGTGTTCGGGATCGGTTCTGTCAACAAATCCGATATCCTGCGGTACCGCACGGTTGAAGATAATCTTACCGACGGTGGTCTGTATGATCTTCGAGCGTACGTTGCCGTTTTCATCGGTCTTGCTCATACGTACGTTTGTCATAGACTGCAAGGGCAGGTTACCCATTTCATAGGCAAGCACAGCCTCTTCGGGTGAAGAGAACGTCCTGTCAAGAGCAGGTCTGTCATCGTGTACGATAGTAAGGTAGTAAGAACCGATAATCATATCCTGCGTGGGAACGACAACGGGTCTTCCGTCGGCAGGTTTAAGTATATTGTTTGCCGCAAGCATAAGGAATCTTGCTTCTGCCTGTGCTTCCACCGAAAGGGGTACGTGGCAGGGCATCTGGTCACCGTCGAAGTCGGCGTTAAATGCGGTACAAACAAGGGGATGCAACTTAATGGCACGGCCGTCTACAAGAACGGGTTCAAATGCCTGTATACCGAGCCTGTGAAGTGTGGGAGCACGGTTGAGCAGTACGGGATGTCCCTGGATAACTTCCTCCAAAACGTCCCAAACTTCGCCTGTTCCTCTCTCGATAAGGCGTTTTGCGCCTCTTATATTCTGCGCAAGGTTCTTTTCCACAAGTCTTTTCATAACAAAAGGCTTGAAAAGTTCGATAGCCATTTCCTTGGGAAGACCGCACTGATGCATTTTAAGTTCGGGTCCTACAACGATAACCGAACGTCCCGAATAGTCAACTCGCTTACCGAGCAAGTTCTGACGGAAACGGCCCTGTTTGCCTCGGAGCATATCCGAAAGGGATTTAAGGGGTCTGTTTCCGGGACCGGTAACGGGTCTGCCTCTGCGACCGTTGTCGATAAGAGCATCCACCGCTTCCTGCAACATACGTTTTTCGTTTCTTACAATGATATCGGGCGCACCCAATTCAAGAAGTTTGCGCAAACGGTTATTTCTGTTGATTACCCTACGGTAAAGGTCATTAAGGTCACTTGAAGCAAATCTTCCGCCGTCAAGCTGTACCATAGGACGTATTTCCGGAGGAATTACCGGTACTACGTCCATTATCATCCATTCGGGTTTGTTACCCGATTTTCTAAACGACTCCACAACTTCAAGGCGTTTAACGGCTTTAATGCGTTTTTGGCTTGAATTGGTGGTTTTAAGTTCTTCTCTCAACTCTTCCGCAACCTTATCAAGGTCGATACTGCGGAGAAGTTCCCTTACGGACTCGGCACCCATACCCGCTCTGAACGAGCCGATGGGAATTTCTCTGTCCATAACTTCACGGTAGTCCGCATCGGAGATAACGTCAAGGGTCTGATACTCCGTTGCGCCGGGATCGAGAACTATAAACGCCGCAAAATAAAGTACTTTTTCAAGATCCTTGGGCGAAACGTTCAAAAGCAAACTCATTCTGCTGGGTATACCCTTAAAATACCAAATGTGAGAAACGGGAGCGGCAAGTTCGATATGTCCCATACGCTCGCGCCTTACTTTGGCACGGGTTACTTCAACACCGCATCGGTCGCACACAAGCCCTTTATATCTGGCACCTTTTTTGTACTTTCCGCAAGCACATTCCCAGTCCTTTGTAGGTCCGAAGATCCTTTCGCAGAAAAGTCCGTCCCTTTCGGGTTTAAGCGTACGGTAGTTTATGGTTTCGGGTTTTTTAACCTCTCCGTAAGACCACTCGCGAATCTTTTCCGCAGGCGCAAGACCTATTTGTATAGAATCAAAGTTATTAAGTTCAAACAAGGCTTTATCTTCCTCTCATAATAATATCCGCTAAATGCGATTATTCTTCGTCGTCACCGAAAAGTCCGTCGTCTTCGTCGGAAAATTCTCCGTCGTCAAACACGTCGTCTTCGTCCTCGAAAATGCTCTCTTCTTCGTCTTCGTCAAGCATATCCTCTTCATCGTCTTCAAGACCGTCAAGAACGTCAAGTCCCTCATCGTCATCAAGAGAATCAAGTTCAAGAGAATCGCCGTCGTCTTCGTCGTCGTCAAAGCCGAGCATTGAGAATATATCACCCACGGGAGCGTCTTTTTCAAGTTCGGTTGCGTAATCTTCGATATCTCTGTCGTCGTCAAGCAACTCCATCATTTCAACTTCTTTATGCTCTTCGGTAAGAATCTTAACATCAAGAGCAAGTGAACGGAGTTCTTCCAAAAGAACCTTGAACGACTCGGGAATACCGGGTTCGGGAACGTTTTCACCCTTAACGATGGCCTCGTACGCCTTAACCCTACCTACAACGTCATCGGACTTAATGGTAAGGATTTCCTGCAAAGTATGAGCGGCGCCGTATGCTTCCAATGCCCAAACT
>CAZBLS010000075.1:0-7490 GCA_964492705.1 uncultured Oscillospiraceae bacterium
GGTTAAAATCAACGCCAAATACTGCTGACGGGTGCTTTTATGAAAAAAAGAAATGTACTGACCTATATTGCGGGAGCGTTGCCCATAGTGTTTTCGCTTTGCACGTTGCTTGCTTTTACGTACTTTAATTTCCTCTGCTATCACGTTGGGGAAAAGGCTGTAATAACGTCCGTTTTTGTATTTCCCGTACTTTCACTTGCCTGTGCGGCAATTCTTATGCTTCTCTTTTTCAAAAAAAAGGATATACTTTGCATTATACTTGTAGGCGTAACGGTTGTTGTATCGGTAGCTTCTTTCCTTTTTGCCGACAGTGCGTTTTCGGCAAAAACCGAGCATGATTTTTTAAAAAACGAAAAGTATTTTAATCAAACGGCAGAGGGCCTGACGGAAGATTACAAAAAAGACGGCGGAACGTTGCGTATATATCCCTCGGAGGAACTTAAAAATATACTTCCGCCCCTTAAAGCGGAAGTTATACCTACGGATTCGGAAAATCCTGCAGTATTCCTCTATGCCATTGAAACAGATGAAAAATATGAGGGGTATGCATATTTGCCCGACGGAATATACCCCATAGCGTGGGATATTCAATTTACCCAGTGGAGCGACCCGTTGGATATTGACAGTAAATGGTACTATATCTGTATATATAAGTAGGAGTGAAAGTATGTTAAAACTTGAAAGATGCAGTGTAATGAACTTCGATAACGCCATAAGGGGCGCAAGAAATCCTATGAATTCTTGGGCACGTGGCGACAGTTTTTTTGACGGCGACGGAAACTTTGTTTTCGGCGAAAATGACTTGGATCTTGCAAAACGCCTTTGTGCCGCAGGCAGTGACCACAGGAAATTTATCCGTATGATATTCGTTTCGGCGGATATCACCGCTCCTCTCTATTGGTGGAAAGAATTCGATACATATAAGGTGGGCACGGTTGCAAATTCCACGTCCACAATGCACAAGATACATTCGAAGGAGTTTACAAGGGAAGATTTTTCTATAGATAAACTTGACAGTGCATCCCTTGAAGTTATGGACGGGCTTATTGCCTATATGGAAGACGTGCGCAAGAAGTATGCGGAAACAAAGGATAAATCCCTTTGGTACGATCTTATACAGCTGTTGCCCTCTTCCTACAATCAAATGCGCACCGTTACGTTTAACTATGAAAACCTGCGCAATATGTATTTTGCACGTAAGGGACATAAACTTGACGAATGGCACGTTTTCTGCGATTGGGTTGCTTCTTTGCCCTACGCAAAAGAACTTATTTTGGGAGAATAAAAAATGATATTGTACGTTACCGTTCCCTGCTATAATGAAGAAGCCGTACTTCCCGAGACCGCAAAAAGGCTGAAAGCAAAGATAAATACTCTTGCCGAAAAGGGGATTGTTGATAAAAAAAGCCGAATTTGCTTTATCGACGACGGCTCAAAGGATAAAACTTGGCAGATAATAAGTGACCTTACAAAGGAAGATACGGTATTTTCGGGCATAAAACTTGCCCATAACCGAGGACATCAAAATGCCCTTTGGGCAGGACTTATGACTGCCAAAAACTATGCCGATGCAGTGGTTTCGATGGATGCGGACTTGCAGGACGATATCGATGCTTTGGACAGGTTTATCGAAAAGTACAACGAGGGGTGCGATATCGTTTACGGCGTGCGTTCTTCAAGGAAGAAAGATACTTTCTTTAAGCGCAACACCGCTCTTGCATATTACAGGTTTCTTGCGGCAATGGGTGTGGATATAGTATACAATCACGCCGATTACCGCCTTATGAGCAAGCGTGCATTGGAGGCACTTGCGGAATATAAGGAAGTCAATCTTTTCCTCAGGGGAATCGTTCCGCTTATCGGATTTAAAACCGCAACGGTGGAATACGAGCGTTCGGAACGGTTTGCAGGTGAAAGTAAGTATCCTCTTAAAAAAATGCTTGCTTTTGCAATAGACGGCATAACTTCGTTCAGCATAAAACCCATACGGTTGATCACATCGGTTGGATTTATTATATTTATACTCAGCCTTGTTATGCTTGTGTACAGTATAATAATTAAGATAACCGGTCACGCCGACAGCGGTTGGGCATCTGTTATCTGTTCAATATGGATGATAGGCGGTATACAGTTGCTTTCCTTGGGTGTAATAGGGGAATACGTCGGCAAGATATATAATGAAACAAAAGCCCGTCCCCGTTATATAACGGAAGAATTTATAAACAGAGAATAATAAAGGGAGTTCGGAGACTGAAAGTAATTTTATCGGTATTCGAACTCTTTTGCTGTGCTTATAAAGAAAAAAATTGGGCGAATTGTACAAAGTGACGGAACCGTGATATAAACCCGTTGTAAAAATACACAAAGTATGGTACAATAGCCGAGGTAAAATTTTTACGGAGGAATAATATGTTAGAGTTGTTTTCAAATTGCTTGGCAATAACGTGGCAACAGGGCGTAATGTGGCTTATCGGAGGAATACTTATTTTCCTTGCCATAAAAAAAGATATGGAACCTACACTTCTTTTGCCTTTGGGATTCGGTACAATACTTGTAAACTTGCCTAATTCCGGCGCAGTTGACCAAGGCGGAACAGAGGGCGTTATAGACGTGCTGTTTTCTGCCGGAATTGCTAATGAACTTTTTCCCTTGCTTCTGTTTATCGGTATCGGTGCGATGATAGACTTCGGACCGTTGCTTTCCAATCCGAAACTTATGATTTTCGGTGCGGCGGCACAGTTCGGCATCTTCTTTACTATGAGTATGGCGGCACTGTTCGGATTTGACCTTAAAGATGCCGCATCAATAGGAATAATAGGTGCCGCAGACGGACCTACTTCCATATTTGTTGCTAACACGTTAGGTTCGCAGTATCAGGGAGCCATAACCGTTGCCGCATATTCATATATGGCGCTTGTACCCTTAATACAACCGCCTGTAATCAAACTGCTCACTACTAAAAAGGAACGTCTTATACGTATGCCTTACGTACAGACCAACGTTTCAAAACTTACAAAAATACTTTTTCCCATAATCATTACGATGATAACGGGCATTGTATCGCCTAACAGCGTTGCTTTGATAGGATTTTTGATGTTCGGCAACCTTATAAGAGAATGCGGTGTGCTTGATGCTCTTTCCGAAACTGCGCAAAAGGTGCTTTCAAACCTTGTTACGCTTTTGCTCGGGCTTACCATTGCCACCAAAATGCAGGCTGAACTTTTCCTTAACTGGGAAACGCTTCTTATTATCGCACTTGGCCTTGTGGCATTTATATTCGATACCGCAGGCGGAGTTCTCTTTGCAAAACTTATAAATCTTTTCCTGCCCAAGAACAAAAAGATCAACCCGATGATAGGTGCGGCGGGCATTTCGGCATTCCCGATGTCCGCAAGGGTCGTGCATAAAATGGGACTTAAAGAAGATCCTCAAAACTTCCTGCTTATGCACTCCATAGGCGTAAACGTTTCGGGACAGATCGCTTCGGTTATCGCAGGCGGACTCATACTTAATATGTTCGTAGGAGGCTGATGTAAATGCATATCAACGTTGATAATTTCCTTGAAACTCTGCCTATGGCATTAAAGGGTATGGGCGGAATATTTATAGTAACGCTTATAATAATCCTTGTTATGGTACTGCTTAAAACATTTACCGCAGACAAAAAATAAATAAGGCACAAAAGACCGCAAACCTGTCGGAAAAGATAGGAATGCGGTCTTTTTTTGCAGAAAAGTTCGGCTTTTTTGACTGCTTGCGGAACGGAGTAACGGTAACGAAAATAATATCGCCGACTGCGGTTTGAATTCAAAAAATAAAGGTGCAACGTTTTGTTGCACCTTTTGTCTATCGGCAGAGAATTCGTTAAAATTTAAGTTCCTGTATGGGTGCGGATTTAAAGTCAATGTCAATGTGAGAAATTTTGCCCTGCTTTGCAACGGCAAAGGTTACATTTCCGTTGCCTTGAACGGTTGCTTTGTCGGAAGATACGCTTAATACTTCACCGTCTTCACTTGTTGCCCATATGGCACAGTCGCAGTTGCAAACGCATTTTATAAGCGTTCCGAAATTCATTTCAACGGGATAGATCTCCTTGCCTATGCGCAAACGGGCACGGCGGATTTTTTTGGGTGCTCTGTACCAATCTACGGCAATAAAGTATACGTGAGATGAACCGTCTTTTTGGCTGTAAACCGCAAATTCCGTATCGTCGTCGGTTTCCGCCCAAACGTATTCGCCGTCGCAGGCGGATCTTGCGCAATCGGTAACGGCTTTTGCATAAACTTCCCTAATAGCATCGGCATAGGGATAATCTTTTACCGAGAACAGCAAAACTTCACCTTTGCCTATGCGGTAACGGCACAAAAGGGGAAGACCGCTGTCGGTATAAAGTAAAACTTCGTCGCATTTTACGGGATTTGCACAAACGGAAACTTTTTTGCCGTTAAAAGTATCGTTTTTAAATTCGGGTGCGCCGTCACTTAATGCAAGTGCGTGCATATCAAATTCCAAATTGCCGTTTTCGATGTTCTTAATATCGGAAGTCTTCGTCAGGTGGGCACGGGTGCACAAAAGCGTTGCGCCGTTTTTAACGCTTGAACAGATCTTTTCCGCATCTTCCGGTGTCATTCTGTTATAACCCATAAAGATAAGTGTATTATAGCCGTTAAGCGTTTCCTGTCTGCCCTCTACGGGAATAATATCGGGGTTACCGTAAGGCGTGCTCGAATGATATCCGACGGGTTTGTCGGTGGGACAGTTGTGTTTATAAACGTTGGTGCAGGGGTCACTTTGGGGATAAAGAGACTTTATCAGTTCCCAACTGCGTTCCGCAACGGTGTAATTGTCTGCAATACCCCAACTTCTGCCGAGAACAAAGAACGTTATTCCGTCGTCTCTGCCGGAGAGAAGAGCGTAGGGTGTACGGAACGAACCGCTACGGGTATGGGAAGAAACGTAACGGAAGAAATCCTGCTGTTGTGCAAGGTGTCCGTTACAGGTGCTTCCGAAGCGGTGGTGATGCTCGTAGTATTCTTCCATATGCCAAAATCCCTCTTCGGTATTGATATCCGTCGTGCCCAGCATATAGGAAACGTACAGCGCAAGGCGGAAACGGCGTATATGCTCTGGCGCACCGAGGGGCGTGGAAGACCACTGCACGGCGTGGTGTACACCGAAAGTGGGGATTTCCTTATCCTTTGCAAAACCTCTCAAAAATCCGAGGAGCGGTTCCATTGCGGAATACATAGTTTCGGCACCGAGCCACGTGTATCCGCCCTCGTAAAGATACTTAAATACCGATGCGGGACCTGTGTGGCGTGTTGCGCCGAGAGTGCGTGTGGCGTTTAACTGCTTCGTAATAAGGGGACGGCAGAGTTTGTTGTCAAGGGGACGGTCGTAATCCGCCGAAAGATACAGGGTTTCACCCTTGCATATATATGCACTGTCGGAAAAAGCACCTCTCGTGTGCTCGGGGTCTTCCTGCCAAGCAAAATGGCAAAGGTCTTCTGTTTGCTCCTGTGTAATATCCGAAATTTTGTGCTGTCCCCAATAGAACTGCGAACCGTCATGCTCGTGGTCCTGTCTACCCAAATATCTTTTACCTGCCATTTCTTTGTTGGTAGGCTGTGAGGAAATACCGGGGACTTCACGGCCGTCTGCCATTAAAACATATTTAATATCAAGTTCGTCCATAAGACGGGCAAACCAACGCCAAAGGGGTTTGTTTAAAGTTTTTGTGCCCGACCAACGGTAGGTGGGGCGTACGGTGAGCAGGTCACCCACGTTTGATGAAACGTACCAAGACACGTATTCTTCCATAGCCTCAAAAGTTTGGGGGATATATACCGCATCTCCGGAACCTGTAATAACGCCGTCTTCCTGTTTTACCGCAATGCGTTTAACTGTGCCCTCTGCGGTGCAGTTTTCGCTTGTTAAGCGGAATTTTTGGTTTACGGCAGGTTCGAGACAGTCCAAAAGCAAACCGTGCAGACCTTTTTCTTTGAAGAAATATTCGTTTTCACCGCAAATAGCAGGCGAAAGGGACTCAAAACGCACGTAAAGATTATCTTTGTTTGTGCGTACAAGAACACGTGCTTTGCCCTTTGACGGAGCACACTCGGATACCGAAATAACGGAAATTTCGCTGTCGGGCTGTTCGATTATACCCACTTCGTAAAAAGTGTAGGGAAGAGGATTGAGGTACGAGGAAATAAGTTTGTATTCAATGGTATTTTCTTCCTTTAAAAGATGGGAGGGAAGAGTGATCTCCCATTCGGAATGACGATGTGAACGCTCAAAAATTTCACCCTCAAACACGGTTTCGCCGTTAAGTTTTACCGAAAATTCGGGGAGTTCTTTTTTGCTTAAATACTGCCCCGTCCATTGAAATTTCTCTCCGTTGGGAACGGGCAGGTCGAACGTGGGCAACAGGTTTTGACCGTCGGCTGACAATGTCGGTTTTTCAACGTAAATTTTGCCGGAATAATTCTTGCCCTCAACAAATACGCAAACATTTGCGGTGTTTTTTGGAATAACAATATTTTCAAAAAGGTCAGTTTGAGCATAAGTGCCGCAGGGGAAGGGCAAAATAACCGTTTTATCGGGTTTTTCGGAAACGGAATGACGGCTCACACCATCCTTGCTAAGGCGGATATCAAGACGCATACGTAAAAACCCGTCTTCTGCTATTTCTACGTTTTCACCCGTAACGGAAATGCCCAAAAGCCAATTTTCCGCAATGGGATTCATGGAAAGATAGGAAAGTACGGGAGGCCACAGAAGTTTTTTGTATGCACGTTTTACGTAGGATTCTTTTTTATTTGAAGAAAAATCAAGACAGAAACGGTCGCGGACAGCGTTAACGGAATTAAGTGAATCCGCAATGGAACGGTAGTGCAAAGGTCCGTCGGGTTCGTCTTTCCACATATAGAACTGTTCGGTTTCGCCCACCGTAAACAGGCGGTAAACGGTATCCTGTTTCTTTTTGGCGGAAAAATTAAACGAGGCGCTGTTTTGGGGACGGACCGTTATGCCGTTAGGTTCACCGTCAAAAAAACGGGTATATTTTTCAAAACTCATAAATACTCTCCTTATATATATAATATATGGGATTTGGGATATTATAACCCGTTTCCGGTGTATTTGCAAACGGTTTTGAGGATGAAAATTACAGTATGAAAGAATAAAAAAGAATAAAAGTGATATATTATAAGAAAATAAAAGTACGGAGGAAAAACAAAAAAGCACGGTGTACCGTGCTTGATTTTGGTAGCGGCGAGTGGAGTCGAACCACCGATCTGTCGGGTATGAACCGAATGCTCTAACCAACTGAGCCACGCCGCCGTATTCAATTTAACGTGCCTATTATAACTGCTTTCGGATTATTTGTCAACCGAAAAAATCAAAATAAATACCGAATTTGCAAAAATATCAAAAAACACCGTTAAATCGGCAAAAATATGCAATACTTTGAATAAAAAACATAATAT
>CAZBLS010000076.1:0-7256 GCA_964492705.1 uncultured Oscillospiraceae bacterium
CCTTCCCCCAAAATAAAACACTGTGCGAATTTTCCAAAAAATTGCCGTCCATAATTTTTACTTATGCACGCCAATTTTTTGCAAAATTCGCACAGTGTTTTATTTTGCGACAAGGGGAACAACGGATGACAGGAGCGGACAGAGAAGAGCGAATACGGTTTTTCCGATTGTAAATTACCTTGAACCGGTGAATTTTATCAAAATTCCAATTTTAAGCGAGAAGTTTTCTTTTATGAAAACTAAAAAAGTTTTGCATTTTTGCTTAAATACCGATTTTCCGGTTCTTTTTATTTAATTTGCGGTATAGAGTATTGACCTTTTCGGCAAAATATCATATAATAAATACAGAAAAAAACAGTGAGGGATAAAAATGATCCGATTGGAAGATTATAAGGATAAAAATATTCATTTTATCGCTATCGGCGGACACAGTATGAGCGGTCTTGCCGAGATATTGCATAATTGGGGTTTCAGCGACGTTTCGGGTTCGGACAGATCCGATTCAGAGGGACTTGAACGCCTTAAAAGTTTAGGAATTCGTGCCACGGTGGGACATAGAGAGGAAAACGTGAAAAATGCTTCTTTGGTTGTTTATTCGGCGGCGATTCCCAAGGAAAACGTTGAGCGTGCCTATGCGGAAAGTCACGGTATTCCCTGTATTGACAGGGGCGAAATGATGGGGCTTATTTCCGACCACTGCAACAAGTGCATCGGTGTTGCAGGTACTCACGGCAAGACAACAACCACGAGTATGATTTCGGAAATATACTACCGTTCGGGCGCAGAGCCTACAATACATATCGGCGGTGTGCTTCCCACAATAGGCAGTAACGTGCATACGGGTGAACGGGAATTTTTCATTACCGAAGCCTGCGAATACGTGGATTCCTATTTGCATTTGCATCCCCATATTGCAGTAATACTCAATATCGATTCGGATCATCTTGACTATTTTAAAACCGTTGAAAATATTTACAAGTCATTTCTTACTTATGCCCGTCTTACAGATGAAAACGGCTTTGTTGTGGGATGTTATGATGATATGCGCACACGCAGGCTTTTAGATGAGTGCGGAAGAAATACAGTAAGCTACGGTTTTGATAAAAATGCCGATTATCACGCCGAAAACGTGGAATACAACGGTTTAGGGTACCCCTCCTACGATATGTATAAGGGAAATGAATTTTTGTGCAGAGTGGAACTTTCGGTTATAGGCGAAGTCAATGTGCTTAATTCAATGGCTGCGGTGATTTCGGGAATATTGGGCAATATTCCCATTGAAAAGATACTTTCGGGATTAAAAGCCTATACGGGTGCAGGCAGACGTTTTGAATATAGGGGTACGTATAACGGAGCGAAGATCTATAACGATTACGGACACCATCCCGAAGAGGTGGCGGCGACGATAGAGGCCACAAAGCATATACAAAAGAACAGACTTTGGCTTATCTATCAGCCTGCACTGTTTTCACGCACAAAAGCGCAGTTTGACAGGCTTACCGATTGTTTCCACTGTGCCGATAAGACGGTTATAATCGATGTTTACGGTGACAGAGAACCCTTTGACCCTACAATAAATTCAAAAATGATAGTGGATAAGATCAAGGAAAAGTACAATGACGACTGCATTTATATTCCCACAATGGAAGAATGTGCCGAGCATATAAAAGCAAACGTGCAAAAAGACGATATCGTTTTGATTATGGGAAGCGGCACGGTGGATATTTTAGATAAATTTATTACGGGAGGACAGTAAATGAGAATATGCGTGTACGGTGCTGCAAGCAACAGTATTGACAGTCACTTTATTTCGGAGGGTGAACGTTTGGGCGAACTTCTTGCGCAGAGAGGGCATTCACTTGTTTACGGGGCAGGTGCAACGGGACTTATGGGTGCGGTTTCAAGAGGTGTTCAAAAGCAAAAGGGCGACGTTATCGGCGTTGTTCCCGAGTTTTTTACCGATGAAGAAGTGCTTAATTTTGAATGTTCTACACTTATCCGCACAAAAACTATGCGCGAGCGCAAGCAAATTATGGAAGATTACGGCGAGGCGTTCATCGTTACTCCCGGCGGAATAGGCACATTTGAAGAGTTTTTTGAAATTTTGACTTTAAAGCAGTTAAAACAGCATAATAAACCTATCGTGATACTTAATACCGACGGTTATTATGACCCGATGCTCAAAATGATGGAGTATTCCGTTGAAAAAGGTTTTTTGAACGGAAATTGCAGAGTGATGTATCCTGCCTTTGCAACTCCCGAAGAAGTGCTTGATTATATCGGAAACTACAAGGAATGCGATCTCGGCAAATTAAAGTAAATAAGTGCCCGAAAATTTTCGGGCATTTTCAGTTATATGTTTTTTGATACGTTTGTGAGTTTTAGCAATAGAACTTAATTTTCCGTAAGCAAAAACAATTTTCGGACATAAACTTTCAAAAAAGTAAAACAACCGATATTTTCCGTATTTTACGGTGGAATTTAATTTATTTATCCGATAAATTACTTGCAATAATCACAATAAAGATGTAAAATAAAATATGAGTTTTGCGAATGGGACTTTTCAGCCTATATCGCAGGAGAAAAACTCAAAACAGTTATATTTTCGTATGGCATCCCTAAATAGGGAGCCGAAATGGAGGTAAAAATGAAGAAAATTTCTGTAAGAACCCTCGTTACGGGGGCGGCACTTACGGCTATTGTCGTATTGCTTCAATGGTTGGGAGCGTCTATTCGCTTCGGCATGTTTTCGGTTTCACTTGTGCTTATTCCCATCGTTGTAGGTGCGGCGGTAGGCGGAACCGAATTGGCTGTTTGGTTAGGTGCTGTATTCGGTTTAACGGTAATTGCGTCGGGCGGTGCGGCTGAATTTTTTGCGATATCCGCGCCATATGCCGTTCCCGCAACGATCGCCATTGTAATGGCAAAAGGAATGCTTGCAGGCTTTTGCACGGCGCTTGTGTATAAAGCGGTTGCACCTAAAAGCAAAGTCGTTGCCACGTATCTTTCCGCAGTTGTTTGCCCCGTGGTAAATACGGGCGTGTTCTTGCTTGGTTCGGTACTGTGCTTTTCGGGAGAACTTGCCAAATGGGGACAGGCAACCGACCTAAGCGGTTTTGTAATTTACCTGTTTGTGGGTCTCGTAGGTGTAAATTTCCTGATTGAACTGGGGGCGAATATCGTACTTTCCCCATGTATAGTACGTCTTTTAAATATCAGAGGTAAAAAAAGATGATTTTATTGGCATTTGATATAGGTAATACAAATGTGAAATTCGGCGTTTTCGAAAACGATAAGTTGGTGGGGACTTGGCGTATTTCCACCGATTTAAGGAAGACGAGCGACGAATACGGTGTAGCGGTGACCGCAATGCTTCTTTCCGGCGGAATTAAACCGGAAGATATTGACGGAATAATTGTTTCGTCGGTAGTACCGGCGATAAACTTCACCGTTGAACATATGATAAACGATTATTTCCGCAAAAAACCGTTGACGGTTGGTGCTGGAATAAAGACGGGACTGAATATAAAAATAGATAACCCCAAAGAATTGGGCGGAGATATTATCTGTGATGCGGTTTCGGCTTTCAGGCGTTACGGCGGTCCTTGCATAACGATGGATTTCGGCACGGCAACAACCTGCTGTGTTACAAGCGAAAAAGGCGAATTTTTGGGCGGATGCATTTGTTCGGGCGTCAGAGTTTCTTCCGATGCGCTTTCCGACCGTGCGGCAAAACTGCCCTCTATTGCTCTTGAACTGCCCGAAAGCATTATCGGCAAAAATACCGTACACTCAATGCAGGCAGGCTTGCTTTACGGATATATCGGACAGGTGGAATATATAATTGCCCGTATAAAAAAAGAAACGGGATTTGAAAGTGCGAAAGTCATTGCCACGGGAGGACTTGCAAAAGCAATTTCTGTGCACACCGATGCAATAGATGTTGTTGACCCCAAACTCACTCTCGAAGGGCTTAGGCTAATATATAATCTTAACAAAGAAGGTAGACAGTTATGACGGAAAAGGGCAAAATTTCGGTTAATTCCGATAATCTTATGCCGATTATTAAAAAATGGCTTTACAGTGACAGGGACATCTTTATAAGAGAACTTGTTTCCAACGGCGTGGACGCTATAAGCAAGTACAAAAAACTTGTTCAACTGGGTGAAGCGGAAGAAAGAGAAAACTATAAAGTTACCGTAAAAGCGGATAAAGAGGCAGGTACGCTTACATTCTCCGACAACGGTATCGGTATGACAAAGGAAGAAGTTGAAAAGTATATAAATCAGGTTGCATTTTCAGGTGCGGCTGATTTTTTGGAAAAATACGAATCCACCGGCAACGGCGATATAATCGGACATTTCGGCTTGGGATTTTATTCGGCGTTTATGGTTGCGGATAGGGTTACAATAAAGACACGTTCCTATGTTAACGATTCATACCCCGTATTTTGGGAGAGTGACGGAAGCGACGAGTATACTATATCCGATACGGAAAAAGAAGATTTCGGCACGGAAATAACGCTTTATCTTAATGACGAAAGCAAAGATTTTGCAGAAAATTACAATGTGCGTACCGTACTTGATAAGTACTGCGAGTTTATGCCCGTTGAAATTGTGCTTGCCGACAGTAATGACGGTAAACCCATAAACGATACACAGCCTCTTTGGCTTAAAAATCCCTCGGATTGCACGGAGGAAGAATACAAAAAGTTCTATCATAAGGTATTTACCGACTTTAACGATCCTCTGTTTTGGATACATTTGAACGTAGATTATCCTTTTAATCTTAAAGGAATACTGTATTTTCCCAAACTTACGGAAAATCCCGAGAGTATTCAGGGACAAATCAAACTTTTCAATAATCAGGTATTCGTTGCGGATAATATAAAAGAGGTCATTCCGGAGTTTTTGATGCTTCTTAAAGGCGTTATAGATTGCCCCGATATGCCCCTTAACGTATCCCGTTCTTTCCTGCAAAATGACAGAACCGTTGCCAAGATAAGCGGACATATAACAAAAAAGGTTGCAGACCGCCTTTCGGGAATGGCTAAAAACGAAAAAGAGCAGTACGAGAAGTATTGGGACGATATAAACGTGTTTGTTAAGTACGGATGCTTGCGTGATAATAAGTTCGACGAAAAAATGAAAGAACATATTATTTACAAAGTGACCGACGGAACTTACGTTACACTTAACGAATATCTTGACGGCAAAGAGGAAAAGAAAGTTTACTACTGTTCCGATGCAAAACAGCAGGCACAGTATGTGCAAATGCTTGAAAATGCAGGCAAGAAGACGGTTGTGCTCGGCGGAATGCTTGATATTCCCTTTATGCAACATATCGAAATGCAAAATCAGGGCGTAAGTTTCGTGCGTGCCGATGCGGAAGCGGTTGGCGACGACGGAAGTGAAAATCACCTTTTCGACGTTCTTTGCGAAGAAACAAAGAAGATAATCAACAGTGAAAATACGTCAGTTAAGGCACAGCAAATACAGGCAGACGTGCCTGCGGTACTTTTGGTGGACGAGTTTTCAAGGCGTATGGAAGAAACGCAAAAGTATTACGGAATGAGCACAATGGGCAATATGCTTAAATATACGCTTATTTTGAATACTTCAAATCCCCTTGTGGAAAGCATCAATAAGATGACCGAGGGCGAAGAAAAGACGAAAGCCGTAAAATACGTATATGACCTTGCGAGATTGGGACAAGGATCTCTTTCACCTGAGGAGATCGGCGAGTTCATAAAGACAAGTGCCGAAAATCTTGCCAAAAACCTGTAATTTAAATAAAGCAATAAAACCCTGTTGCACTTTGTGCATAACAGGGTTTTTGTATGCATTGGCGGAAAAATGACCGAAAAATTATCAGCCTATTAAAATGCAATACCGAATATCAAACGTCGTTTTCCGCTTTTGAAAAATAACGGGAAAAGTAGACAAATCGTTGTATTTACAGTATAATAAATCAAAAGTAATAAGGAGCAGTGCTATGACTGTAAAAGAAACTCTTGAAACAAAGGTGACGGAAAATTGCGACGTGCTTGTGTGCGGAGGCGGAATTGCCGGAATATCCGCATCTTTGGCGGCGGCAAGACAGGGCAAAAAGGTTATTTTACTTGACAAACAGTATATTCTCGGCGGATTGGCTACGTCGGGACTTGTTACCGTATATCTTCCCCTTTGTGACGGGTTAGGTAAACAGATTTCCTTTGGAATTGCAGAGGAACTTTTAAAACTGTCGGTGTCAATGGGGGCGGAAAAAAATTATCCCTATAATTGGCTTGACGGCGATGATATTACCAAGCGCACGGATAAGGATCAACGCTATGAAGTGCAGTATAATCCGCAAATATTTGCGATTTTGGCAGAGCAACTGCTCAAAAATAACGGAGTTGATATTCTTTACGGAAGTTATGCGGTGAGCGTAATAAAAGACGGTGACAGAATTGACAGCGTTATTATAGAAAACAAATCCGGCAGACAGGCAATAAAAGTCAAAACCGTTGTGGATGCAACGGGCGATTGCGATATTGCACTGTTCGCCGACGCACCGACCGAAACGTTCAAACAGGGAAACGTGCTTGCTTCGTGGTATTATTCTTTGGGAAAAAACGGATACAAACTTAATATGCTGGGGTGTGCGGACATTCCCGAAAATCAAAAAAACGGAAAAAACAGCATAGAAATGCTTGTAAACAGAAGATTTACGGGGCTTGACGGACGTGAGATTTCGGAAATGACGCAACTTTCTCACGCATCGATACTCGGTCACGTTATAAAAAACAGGGAAAATGACGTGAATTTAATTCCCACGTCAATTGCCACCGTTCCACAGATACGTATGACAAGGAAAATTGTGGGCGAATACACTCTTTCGGATACAGAAGAGCATAAGTTCTTTTCGGATTCCGTGGGAATGGTTTCCGATTGGCGAAAACGGGGACCTGTTTACGAAGTACCCTTTTCCACACTGTATTCAAAAAAGGTCAAAAATCTTATAATTGCAGGCAGATGTACTTCCGTTACGGACGGTATGTGGGATATAATGCGAGTAATTCCGTGCTGTGCGGTAACGGGACAGGCATCGGGAACGGCGGCGACGCTTACGGATGATTTTTCTACGCTCGACGTGGAAGAATTGCAGCAAATTTTGAAAAAAAACGGAGTTGTTCTTCACGAACAGGACTTAAAATAGGAGAAAATAATGGTTATGGGAATTATCGGCGAAAGTTGTACTGGCAAATCTACTCT
>CAZBLS010000077.1:0-7173 GCA_964492705.1 uncultured Oscillospiraceae bacterium
CTCTCCCCCATTTTCTCGCCTTTCTCTTAAAACGTTCCGTGCCACAAAGTAAAACGGATCTCCCGTTTTCATAAACATTTCCATTACGGCATCGTCTGCATACTTCATAAAAATCTCTCCTTTTTTACTATTTTGGAGAGATTTTGTCCGTTTTATTCGGTATAACCCAAATCTTTAAGTACCGACGGCGAATTACGCCAATTTTCCTTAACTTTCACAAAAAGTTCGATATAAACTTTCGTATCAAGCAGGTATTCAAGTTCTTCTCTTGCTTCCGAGCCTATTTTTTTTATCATAGAACCGCCTTTGCCGATAATTATGCCCTTGTGGGAGTCCCTTTCACAGGTTATATCGGCGCTTATGCGTACGTTTCCGTTAGCCTGTTCTTCCATTTTGTTTATGCTCACGCCTATTCCGTGAGGGACTTCTTCGTTTAAGTTAAGCAGTGCCTTTTCACGGATGAGTTCCGACGCCAAAAAGCGTTCGGGAAAATCGCAAACCATATCGTCGGGAAAATATTTGGGTCCCTCGGGAAGTGATGCGGAAATCATTTTAAGCAATTCGTCGCATCCCTCGCCCGTAACTGCCGAAACGGGAATAAGGGGAACGTTATATTCCGCAAGGCGTGCAAGTGTGTCAAGCACGGTCTGCCTGTCAACGGTATCGATTTTGTTTAGTACTATTGCCGAGGGAATGCCCGATGCGGAATATTCCTTTATTATGTGCTCGTCGGTTTTGCCGATAGGCTGTGAGATATCAATCATAATGCAGGTAAAATCCGCCCCCAAAGATGCTTCTTTTTGAGTTTTTGCCATAAACTCGTTAAGTTTGCACTTGGGTTTATGTATACCCGGTGTGTCCAAAAAAACTATCTGTTTGTCCTTTTCGGTCAATATACCTCTTATGCAATTACGTGTTGTCTGTGCTTTCGGTGAAACTATGGCAACTTTCTGACCTACAAAATAGTTCATAAGTGTGGATTTGCCTACGTTGGGTCTACCGCAAAGTACGCAAAATCCCGATTTAAAATTTTTCATTTCATTCTCCTTTTGTCGCTAAATCCGACTTTTTTTGTCGTTCTCGGTCTTATAAGGCAGTTGGGCGAAAATCCTATAAGATCCTGTCTGCCTGCTTTTATCAGTGCCTGTTTTACAATTTCGTAGTTTTCGGGTTTCTTATACTGTAAAAGTGCCCGTTGCATTTTCTTTTCGCTTATATTTTTGGCAACGTAAACGGGTTTCATCGTGCGGGGGTCTTTTTCGGTATAGAACATACAGGTAGAAAGCGTGCCGGGTGTTGGATAAAACTCCTGCACCTGTTCGGGGTTGATATGATGCCTGTGGAGATATTCGGCAAGTTTTACCGCCTCGTTTAAATCACTGCCCGGATGTCCGGATATCAAATACGGTACAAGATACTGTTCTTTATTGAGTTTTTCGTTCATTTTTTTATATTTGTCGCAAAACTCGTTATAAACTTTTTCGCCGGGTTTCCCCATCATTTTCAGTACTTTATCGGAAATATGCTCCGGTGCAACTTTCAACTGACCCGAAACGTGATAAGCGCACATATCGTGTAAAAATTCCTGTCCGTGGGCTTTGTCGGCAAGAATACAGTCAAATCGCAATCCCGAACGGACAAAAACTTTTTTTACTTTCGGTATTTTTCTGAGTTCACCCAAAAGATGAATATATTTACTGTGATCGGGCTTGAACGCAGGACATATTTGCGGATACATACACTGCCTGTCGGTACAGGCACCGCTTTCTTTCTGCTTTTTGCAACCCTGTCCGTAGAAATTTGCGGTAGGACCGCCTACGTCGTGAATATATCCCTTAAACCCGGGGATTTCGGTTAAAAGTTTGGCTTCGTCCGTAACGGATTTTTCGCTTCTCGACTGCAAAACTCTGCCTTGGTGGAAAGTTATTGCGCAAAACGAACAGGCACCTACACAGCCTCTGTTTGCGGTAATAGAAAACTCAACTTCGCTTATTGCCGGAATACCGCCCATTCCGTCGTACATAGGATGCGGTTTTCTCGTATAAGGTAAAGCGTAAGTGGCATCCATTTCTTCCTGAGATAAAGGCTCAGGCGGAGGGTTTACAGCCACAAAATTCCTACCGTGTTGCTGTATAAGCGTTTTACCTCTGATGTGATTTTGATTGCGGTACTGCGTCATAAAAGCACGGCAGTATGCATCTTTATCGTCTCGAACTTGCTCAAAACTCTCTATTATCTCGCTGTTGTAAACGTCCTCGGGATGTTCGGTAAGATATGCAGTGCCGTTAAGATAAGTAATATCCTTAATATTGAGCCCGCCGTCAAGAGCATCTGCAAGACCGACTATCGTTTTTTCGCCCATACCGTACATTAAAAGGTCGGCACCGCTGTCCACAAGTACGGATGCACGCACTTTGTCGTCCCAGCAGTCGTAATGGGCAAAACGCCTTAAACTTGCTTCCACACCGCCTATGGCAATGGGAATGTTTTTATAAGCCTGACGTATGCAGTTGCAGTAAACGATATCCGCTCTGTCGGGGCGCATTCCCGTTTTTCCGCCGGGAGAATAGGCGTCGGTGCTCCTGCGCTTGTGTGCGGCGGTATAGTGATTTACCATAGGGTCGATATTTCCCGATGACACAAGAAAAGCAAGCCTCGGTCGGCCGAATTCCTTAAAAGCGTTTATATTTCTCCAATCCGGTTGAGGTATTAAAGCAACTTTGTATCCGTGACTTTCAAGTACACGTGAAATTATTGCAGGTCCGAAACTCGGGTGATCCACATATGCATCGCCTATAACGAAAACAAAGTCGGGTCTGTCCCAACCTCTTTCTTCCATATCCTTTCGGCATACGGGTAAAAAATTTGTATTCAGCATTAAAATATCCTCTTATATAATCTTCAATTTAGATTATATTCATAAACGAAAAAAAGTCAAGAAAAAGCAACGTTTTTCCCGACTTTTAACTTTACATTATGACACGTATTTCCTTTTTACCGTTGCTTTCCGAAACAACTTTACTTTTAACTCCCTCGCTTTTTCCGTTCGGGTTAAGAACTTTTATTTTCACGTTTCCCAATTCCGCTTCGTATTCTCTCCAAGATGGCGGAATATGCGGAGATACTTCGATACTGTCAACCACCTTGGTAATCCCGAGCAGATCGTTTAAAACGGCACAGAAATACATTGATGCAGAGCCTGTATACCAACTCCAACCGCCTCTGCCTGCATTATCACGGTTGGAATAGATATCCGCCGCCATAACGTAAGGTTCGATTTTGTAGGTTTCGGCGGAAATTTTACTGTCCGAATGAGTTAGGGGCGAAATCATATTAAGCAGTTCATAGCATTTTTCGCCCTCGCCCATTTGAGCAAAGGCAGAAGCAAGCCATACCGCTCCGTGGGTGTACTGTCCACCGTTTTCTCGCACGCCGTTAACGTAATCGCCTATATATCCTGCTTCACCGTTAAAAGGCGGAGTGAGAAGTTTTATAATGCGCAGATTTTTGTCTGCAAGCAATTTTTCCGCACTTTCAAGGGCGGTTTTGCATTTTTCGGGATCTCCCGCACCGGAGAGCACCGACCACGCCTGCGAAATTACGTCTATCTTGCAACTTTCGCTTTTACTGCTTCCAATAGGTCTGCCGTCATCGAAAAAAGCCCTTAAATACCACTGCCCGTCCCAACATACTGTGTTAAGGGACTCGGCAAGTTCTTTTGCTCCGTTTTTTAAAATACGCTCATCTTCCTTTGAATATTCTTCCGCAACAGGCAAAAACAGACTTATGACGTGGAACAGAAACCAACCGAGCCAAACGCTCTCGCCTTTACCGTTTGTCCCCACGCTGTTCATACCGTCATTCCAATCTCCGCCCAATATCAGCGGAAGTGAGTGTTCTCCCCTGCGTTTTAAAACAAGTTTTATCGCTTTAATGCAGTGTTCGTACAAACTGCCCGAAACTTCCGATTGCCAAGCGCTTTCGTACAGGTCTTGTCTTTCGTTAAGTGAATGCCCCTCGATATAGGGAACATTTTCACTGAAAATACCGTAATCGCCCGTAACCGATGCGTATCTTGCCGACACAAACGGCAAAAACAGCAGATCGTCGCTTATTTTCGTCCTGACGCCTGTAAAGGGAGGATGCCACCAATGCTGTACGTCACCCTCTTTAAACTGATGGGATGCGCAAAGTAAAATGTGATTTTTTACTTTTTCGGGATCAACGTACATAAGAGCAAGACAGTCCTGCAACTGATCTCGGAAGCCGTACGCTCCGCCTGCCTGATAAAAACCGCATCTGCCAAGCATTCTGGAAGACATTATCTGGTATATGAGCCATTCGTTAAACAGCGTATTGAGTTTTTTGTCGGGCGTGGTAATTTTTACTCTACCGCATAAATTATCCCATTGTGTCTTGACTTTTTCAAGTTCCTTTTCGGAAACGGTTTTTTTGCAGACGTTTTTCAGAGAACGCACTTCGTCCAAACTGTCACCGCAACAGATATACACGGTATTTTCCCTTTTCAGTTTGCTTTTAAGAATGAGGCATCTTTTTCCTGCTTCCAATTCCTTTACATCTCCGCAAATCAAGCCCTCGGGGTCTTTTTCCGTTCCTTTGCCGAAAAATCCGTTGTAAGAAGAAAAATATTCGGAATTTTCACTGTACAAAAGGACATATTTTCCCTCTCTGCAAGCGCAAATAGCATCGCTGTCAAGGAACACTTCCGTAAATTTACCGTCTGTGTGTTCACCTAAAACGGGGTCGATATAACAGTAAAAATCCACGTCTCGGTCTTTTTCAATATCACTTGAAAGTGAAATGATTTTTATGGGTAAACGGGAATGCACAAATTCGGTTTGCGTTTGCGTAAGACCGAAGCCGTTGTAGCCGTATCTTACATATCCTTTGCCGAAAAACGTGTCATATCCGTCACCGTAGTTTACAGGCTCTCTCGTTACAGTCCAATATCGGTTTGTCTCGGAATCTCTGAAATAAATTATCTCACCGCTTCTGTCGCTTGTCGGGTCATTATACCACGGCGTTATTTTGTTAAGCGCCGAATTTTTATGCCAAATATATCCTCCTCCGCTTTCCGTGCGCAAAAATCCGATATTGCCGTTTGTTACTATATTTGACCACGGAACGGGTGTTTTGGAGTAAATATAATATCCGTCTTGCAAAAAGCGTCCGTAGCCGTTATCGAATTCACCATCGGGCATATTTATCACCGAGGGCGAATAAATGTTTTCATGAGGCAGACTTTTATTTTCGAAAACCGCCTCTTTCTCGGTCTTTATCTGTTCCGAAAGAGTGTTTTCGGTATTCAAAAAGAGGAACGATACTTTTTTCAGTTCTTCTTTTTCGTTTTCAGTAAGACCGCCTGTATGAAAAATTCTGTCGCAGTAAGCATACCGAGATAAAATTTCTTCGCATCCGTTAAATTCCGTTGCCATATAGTCTTTTGCTGTATCCTGTAACACAAGAACGTTAAATTCGCAGCCTACGGAAAAACAGTAAGAACATATTTTCAGTATTTTTTTGAGTTCCGTGCTTTTTCCGTCCGTCAATACCGTAAGCAACGGAATTTCGTCGCTTAAACCGTATTTCCAAAAAGTATCTTTTTTGCCTGCACCCAGTTCCGTAGGACATTGCATTAGGGTTTTTGACTGTATTTTAAGTGCCATCAACCATTCTTCCGCAGTTAATTCATATGAATTTATCAGTGCTCTTGATTCAATCCGTTTTCTTTCAAAATAAATATTTGCCGTGGCTTTTGAAAAATTTCCGCTCTTTTCCGAAATGACAAACGTTTCTTTTTCTCCGTTTAAAGAATCAACGTAAATTCCACCGCAAGGCGTAATTGGAGTTTGCTTAAACTCACGTTCAAGTTTAGGATGACGTAAATCTCCGCCCAAAACAAAATTTTTGTCGCTTGAAAGTCCGCAGATATCCGAAAGGGAGTAAAAACTTACCCCAAAACCCGTTTTTTTGTTAAAAATATCCGTTCCGTTTTGTGTTTCGGAAAATTCACAAAACAGACCGTTGAACGCAGGGTGAGCATTGTACGCTTTTTCGCCTGTAAGTGCAGGAACAAGCACTGCCGATATTTTGCTTTTATCATTGCCTTTTACGGTCACATTTACTATAAAAGCATTGTCCCAAACGGTTGTTTCAAGCAATATTTCACAACTTTTGTTTTTGCAAACAAACTCGCATTTATTAGGAGAAAATACTGTTCGGTATTCGTTTTGCATATCTCTTACGGGATAAAACGCAGGGGAATAAACTTTTTTGTTTTCAACAAAAACATACACTTCACCTATATAGTTTTCACCTGAATACAGTTTTATTTCGCCCCGTGAGGATATCTTTGCTTTTATTCTGTCGCCTTTTAAATACAGAGTTTCTTCTCCCTGCATATGCGGGGCGGGAAATTCCCGTTTATATTCTTCTTTTATCGGCGAAAATGCAGTGCTTTCTTCTTTGTATTCAATCGGTACTATGCCTAACGGCATCTTTTCTTCCAAAAGAGTTTTTACCGCATTAATCGGAACTTTATCCGAAAAAAGTTTCCTTATAAAGCCGTTGTGCAAAAAATTTGTAAGTGAAGATAAGATCATTCCCGAATGGTGCGCCATATAGGTATACACCGTTTCGCCATCGGAAAAACGCATATCGTACGCCTCGTAAAATCCTTTTTCGCCGACAACACCCAATTCGACGAAGCGAGCAATATTTTCCATACTTTTTTTCGGCATTTTTTCAAGGGCAAGTACCGAAGAATAAGGCGAAAAAACTTTTTCTTCCTTAAAAGACGACACCGCTGCGGACTGAACACCGAATGCACGGTATTTATATTCCCCCGACAGGTCAAGAGAGTTGTAAGCGGATTCAGAAATGCCCCAAAGACCGTTTTTTGCAGATGATGCGATCTGCGCTTTTACGGCATTTAATTCGGAAATTGCAAGCACACTGTTTTCGGGTGGCTCAATAAAAATATCGGGCATAAGATACTCAAAAGCGGTTCCCGACCAAGAAAGACAGATAGGCTCTCCCTTAAAACGGGAAAACGGGCGTGCAGTTTTAAACCACGTTTCAACGGGAATTTTCCCCGTGGCAATGCAAAAAAGTACCGTAAGCCGTGCTTCCGAACAGAGGATATCGTAGCAG
>CAZBLS010000078.1:0-7009 GCA_964492705.1 uncultured Oscillospiraceae bacterium
GAATTAAGATGTATTTATATCGGAACGAAAAACGATAATAAGTATATTAGAGAACATTCGGAAAAAGTACTTACAAAGGAACAGGAGTATTATATCCGTGTTAAGGAAGACACCGTTATCATTGAGGGCTTTGACGGCGCAGGCGTCCTTTACGGCGTAGTGGATTTCTATAATAAGTACATAAATCCCAACAGCCACATGGAAGATATCAGATACTATCAAAACGTTTTCGAAGCGGATGTTTTACCCGAGTTCGAACACAGCGAGTTTCCCCAAATTAAACAGCGCGGTTTTTGGACGTGGGGACACGTTATATACGATTACCGCAAATATCTTGACAATATGGTCAAATTAAAACTTAACAGCCTTATTGTTTGGAACGATTTTGCTCCGATAAACGGCAGAGAAATCGTTGAATATGCCCACAAATGCGGAATTAAACTTATATGGGGATTTCAGTGGCTGTGGGATACGGACTGTGCAAAATTCGACTTGAATAAACTTGACGGCGCACCCGAGATGATATTTGAAAACTATATGCGGGATTACGTTCGGCAATATAAAGATGCCGACGGCATATATTTTCAAACATTTACCGAACTTGAAACCGATAGTATCGGAGGCAAAGTCATAGCGGAAGCGGCGTCGGAATTTGTAAATAAGACTGCAAAACTCTTTTATGATGAAAATCCCGATATTGAAATACAGTTCGGTCTGCACGCCACGTCTGTTGCGGAGAAGACGGAATATATCGGCAGAGTAGACAAACGCATACGCATTGTATGGGAAAACTGCGGAGCATTTCCTTTCGGCTACGTGCCCGACAATACGCCGAATTTTGACGAAACAAAGGATTTTGCAGACAAAATAGCTCATCTTCGAGGAAAAAATGATAAGTTCGGCGCAGTTACGAAAGGTCTTGTGCAACTTGATTGGTCGGAATTTGAACACTTGGCAGGTCCTCATTTCCTCGGTGTAAGTTCTCAGTATGTTAAAAACGACCGTATCGCAAGGAAAAATCTCGTGTGGAAATGTGTACAGTCCTATTGGATGGCATATGCCGATAAAGCACAGGAAATGATACGCACACTTGCAAAAGCAAAAGACGGTGACCTGTATATGTACGGTCTTGTGGAAGACGGTATGTTTGAAGAAAAAATTATGTTTCCTGCGGCACTGTATGCGCAGTTACTTTGGGATTGCACAACGGATATAAAAATTACTTTGCAGGAGACCGCTTCTCGCAATTACGTTGATTTTGCTTAAATTTTACGGCACTTCTTATTGAAAAAATAAGAGGTGCTTTTGTTATTTTTACCTATTTCGAAGCGTATAATTGTTCGGAGGGATAAAAATGTATAAAAAAGGAAAGTATATTCTGTATAAGGAACATATGAATTTGAGAAGCGAACCGAGGGCGAATTCCCGTGTTTTGAACGTAATTCCACAAGGAAAATGCATTGAAGTAACGGAAATTTCGGATAATTGGGGCAAATGCGTTTATAACGGCGAAACAGGATGGTGCTGTATAAGCGAATGTTTTGCCGAATTTGTATGCACGTGCGGAAAAAAGTGCGAATTAAGTGTGCAGTATGAAATGCTGAAACAGGCTTCGGAAGAACTGCTTAAAATTGCAGAACGTATTAAGAAAATTACGGAAAACTCGGTAAAACAGACGTGCTTATCAAGGGTAAACCTTGACGATTAGGGGAGAGTGTGATATAATATCGGCAATAAGTTTTTATAATAGGCAAAGTTTTATGCTTTAAGGTTTTTTGCATGAGTTCAGTACTTTTGTTTCACACCCGTTTCGAAAAAAACGTGCAGGCATTTTGACGTTTGCATAAATGCAATGGGTAATATTAAATTTATCCGACGGATGTAATTATAAGCAACTGAATGTACCGAGGTTGAAATGAAGAAAAGACTGTGTTTTTATTCGGGTAACTGTAAATCGGATATAATAAAAATTCGTGAATTAGGCTATGACGGCATTGTTTTCTCGGAGTTTGATGAAGAAGGGGAAAAGTTTGCCCAAAGCGAAAATTTGGAAACTTATTCTCCGTCGGAGTTTTCCAGCGGATTTTACTGCGAAGATCCCGAAAAGGCGGTTAATTTTCAAAAACCCACGTTGGTCGGTTTTAACGGGATTTCTGAAATTTTCGATAAAGTAAAGAAACTTCCCCGAGGTACAGCCGTTATTTTGCCTTTTGAGTCGGGGCAGGAGATTGAACGGGACGGAGCGACGGTTTCAGCCGACTTCGGTGCGGTAGCTGTGAGTGAACCCTCGGACAAACTTAAAGAAATCATCGGAAAATTGCATTTGCTCGGTCTTAAAGTTTACGTGCGCACGTATCTTTCGGGCAGAACGGACGAGTTTGCAACTGTTCCGTATATTCCGTCGATGATGCAGTGGATGCTCCGAAAACAATCCTGTGATTCTCTTGATTGCGACGGATTTTTGGAAACGGGATATTACGGTTTTTCCGAAAATCCCGTGGCGGAATATATTTCAAGGCTCTACGCTTCCGGTGAGGACGGCGGACGGTGCTTGGCAAAGTATACGGGCGAAAAATACGGCAAAGATGCGCAAAAAATGATTATGGCGTTTAAATATGCATCCGACGGTGCAAATTATATTTTGCCCGAGCGTGCCGATGTTGTAGGTCCGTTTGCTTTTTCTTCCGCTTATCCTTTAACATGCGAGAATATATACGGTTTTCATTTTAACGAAAAGGACGTTACGCTTCAAATAGATTCTCTTAAAAAGGCACAGGACTCTTTCTTAAAGGCTTCGTCACAGGCGAAAGATATTGACGGCGACGTTTATGCAGTGTGCGCTTTTATTGCCTGTACCCTTGAAACTGCCTGCAATGCAAAAAAATGGTACCGCAGATTGGACAGGCTCAACCGAGAAAGCCAAAAAGTCAGGAAAAAATTCTTGATGGAGCAAATGGTCGCAATCGGCAAAAGAGAAATCGAAAATGCAATAAAATGCGGCGAGATAATTTTTTTAAAGCCGTCACTTACATCTAACGGATACGAAGACCTTTGCGGTATTGAAAAGTTAGAAGCCAAAATAAAACTTACCGAGCAAGCAATTGCTCAACTGAAAATAAAAATTCAGCAATTATAAAATACGGAGTAGGGGATTATGCTTCAATTAGAAAACATTTCATATTCGGTTACAGACGAATCGGGCAAAACAAAAAATATACTTGACAATATTTCCGTTGAAATAGATGACCGCTTTGTTGCGGTTACGGGACCTAACGGAGGAGGAAAAAGTACTCTTGCTAAAATAATAGCAGGTATTTACAAGCCTACTTCCGGTAAAATATACGTGGACGGGGAAGATGTTACCGATCTGTCGGTAACGGACAGGGCAAAAAAGGGCATTAGTTTCGCATTCCAACAGCCCGTGCGTTTCAAAGGCATAACGGTAATGGACTTAATAACGTTGGCGGCAGGCAGAAAACTTACCGTAAACGAAGCCTGCGACTATCTTTCGGAAGTGGGACTTTGTGCAAGAGATTATATTAAGCGAGAAGTAAACGGAAGTCTTTCCGGCGGAGAACTTAAAAGAATAGAAATTGCTACGGTTCTTGCAAGGGAAACCAAATTTTCGGTTTTTGATGAGCCGGAAGCGGGAATTGATCTGTGGTCATTTAACAACTTAATTCAGGTATTTAAGAATATGCACGAAAAGACAAACGGCACGATTCTTATTATTTCCCACCAAGAGAGAATTTTGGACATTGCGGATAAAATTCTTGTTATATCCGAGGGTAAAATTCTTCGTTACGGCAAAAAGAACGAAATATTGCCTGCACTGCTTAATACAAAACAAATTGCGTGCAAAACGCTTATAGACAAACTTTAAGGAGGGACAAAATGAATAAAATACAGCAGGATTTGCTTGAAAAAATTGCGGATATTCACGGCGTTCCCCAAGGTGCATATAATTTCAGAATGGACGGCGCAGGTGCGGGAAGAGCAACTACCGAAAATATAGATATTGTTACTAAAACGGACAAGCCGGGTATTGACATAATTATCAAACCCAATACGAAAAACGAAAGTGTGCACATTCCCGTTGTTATTTCCCAAACGGGATTAAAGGACCTTGTTTATAACGATTTTTTTGTTGGCGACGGATGCGACGTAACTATCGTTGCAGGATGCGGTATTCATAACGGCGGTGACGAAGAAAGCCGTCACGACGGTATACACACCTTTCATATAGGCAAAAACGCAAAGGTCAGATATATAGAAAAGCATTACGGTGAGGGCGACGGAAACGGCGAAAATATAATGAATCCCACTACCGTTGTTTTCATTGACGAAAACGGCTATATGGAAATGGAAACGGCACAGATCAAGGGTATAAATTCCACAAAGAGAAGAACGGAAGCCAAACTTGAAAGCGGTGCGACGCTGGTTGTCCGAGAAAAAATTATGACTCACGGAAATCAGTATGCCGAAACGGATTTTGATGTTGACCTTGCAGGAGAAAATTCTTCCACACACGTTATATCACGATCGGTGGCAAAGGAAAATTCAAAACAACTTTTCCTTTCCAACGTAAAAGGCAACAGTAAGTGCTCGGGGCATACCGAGTGCGATGCTATAATTATGGACAATGCATCTGTAAGCGCAATTCCCGAAATAACCGCAAACCACGTGGAAGCAAGTTTAATCCACGAGGCGGCTATCGGCAAAATTGCAGGGGAACAGATAATTAAACTTATGACTCTCGGCTTAACGGAAAAAGAAGCGGAAGAGCAGATAATCAGCGGATTTTTAAAATAAAGGGCGAAATATGAAGATTTTTGTATATTCATTCAGAGAATTTGATGAGAAAAAAATATTTGATAATTTAAGCGAAAAATACGGCTTCGAATATGATTATTCGGCGGATTATCCCACTCTTGAAAATGCATATTTGGCAAAAGGCTACGATGCAATAACTTTTACTCCCTGTCTTTTCGGCAAAGAGATGATAGATAAATATAAGAGTGTGGGCGTAAAGTATATTGCGGCAAGGTCAATAGGATTTGACCATATCGACCTTGCCTATGCAAAAGAAGTGGGAATGGGCGTATCGCACGTGACCTACGATCCCGATACCGTTGCAGACTATGCGGTTATGCTTATGCTTATGGGGTGCCGTAAAGCAATGTATATATACAACCGCTCGCTGTTGCAGGATTTCTCACTTAAAGGCAAATTGGGTAAGGATTTAGGCGAACTTACAGTGGGAGTTATCGGTACGGGAAATATCGGTGCCACGGTTATCAAGCGTTTAAATGCTTTCGGATGCAAGGTGCTTGCTTATGACGTTTATCAAAAGAGCGGTCTTGAATGCGAGTATGTTTCCCTTGACGAATTGCTGAAAAACAGTGACCTTATTACTTTGCACGCTCCCGTTACCGAGCAAACAACACATATACTTAACGAAGACGCTTTCTCAAAAATGAAAGACGGTGTAATGATAGTAAATACAGCAAGAGGTCTGCTTGTGGATACCGATGCGCTTATCGCAAACCTCAAATCAGGTAAAGTGGATTTTGCGGGGCTTGACGTTTTGGAATACGAAGACGGGCTTTATTACCACAATCGTATGGGCGATGTTATCGATAATGACCGTATGGCAATACTCCGCTCGTTCCCCAACGTGCTTTTAATGCCTCATACTGCGTTCTATACGGAAAAAGTTTCGAGAACTATGGCGGAAAACGTGGTGAAATGCGTTTTCAATATGGAAAACAAAAAAGACGGTCCCCTTATAAACGTAATGCCTTAAAGGTATGCATATGAAAAGTATAAAGATAGACACACAAAAAGAATACGAAGTCGTTATCGGCAACGGTACGGCTAATAAAAAAGCCTTTGAGTCATTTGCCGACGCAAGGCTTTTTCTGCTTACCGATGAAACGGTTGGAAGCATATACGGAGTAAATACGCCTAATTCTTACGTTATTCCGTCGGGCGAACAAAGCAAAACTTTTGAAACCGCAGGCAAGATCCTGCAAAAAATGTGCGATTGCAATTTAACAAGAAATGATGTGCTCGTTGCGTTCGGCGGAGGCGTAGTAGGTGATATAGGCGGTTTTTGCGCATCGGTATATATGCGAGGAATAAGATACGTGCAAGTGCCCACAACGCTTTTATCGGCGGTGGATTCTTCCGTAGGCGGTAAAACTGCGGTGGATTTCGGCGGACACAAAAACCTTGTAGGCGCTTTTTATCAGCCTGAAAAAGTTATCTGCGATACGCATTTTCTTTCAACGCTTCCCAAACGTCAATTTAATGCAGGTATGGCGGAAGTAATAAAGTACGGTGTCATTCGGGAAACCGATTTTTTTGAAAAACTTGAAAATAATCAACTTGATACCGATGAAATCATCGCAAGATGCATTGAAATAAAAAAAGATATAGTGGAAAAAGATACCTTTGACAAAGGCGTGCGGAAAATACTTAATTTCGGCCACACGGTGGGGCACGCAGTGGAAAAATTAAGCGGATACGGTTATCTCCACGGTGAAGCGGTATCAATAGGTATGTGTGTTATGATGAGAGGTTGTGTAAGCCTCGGCATAACAGAAACGGAAAGCGTGTTGCGTACGGAAGAATTGCTGAAAAAATATTCATTGCCCGTAAAATGTGAATTTTCGTATACAGATATATTAAACGAAGCGTTTTTTGATAAAAAGCGAACAGGCGACAGGACGGATATCGTAACAGTGCCTGAAATAGGGCGTTCGGAAACCGTTTCGGCAGATAAAAAAAAGCTTGAAGAACTAATAAGGAGCGGATTATGACCGTAACGGTGAAAAATATCTTTAAAAGCGGTACGGTATGCGCTTGCGGTTCAAAATCCGAAATTCAGCGTGCGCTTTTCATTGCATCGCTGTCCGATAAAAAAACGGTGATCGAAAACTTTTCTCAGTCGGAAGATATAATCAATACGGTTGAATGCTTGAAAAAATTCAGTGCCGATATTATT
>CAZBLS010000079.1:0-6732 GCA_964492705.1 uncultured Oscillospiraceae bacterium
GCCTCGGTTGCCACAATAACCGTGCAGATCTGTCCTTTACCGTCCGATTTTCCGCCTCCGGGGCTTATCCGTTTTCTGTGATTATGCCCTTTCGGCATTAAATGGGGTTTTACGTTTTCCTTTAAAATATCCGCCCACTTTTTTAAAAATTCCCGTTCGATGTCAAAGGTTGTCTTGGGCGTTTGCGCAAAAGGCGTGCGGCAGATAACAAGTTTGTAAGTTACTCCCTCGCCGTCGTATTCTTCATCTGCGTGCTTTACGATATTTCCCAAATATTCCGTTTCTTCCCTGCAAAAAGAGTGACAGCAAACAGTGTGCCCGTGTTCGGTATGGGAATCATCCTTATCTTCACCGCAAACAAGCACAATGCCCCAAACGGGTCCGAGCCTAACCGAATAATGGGAACATCCGTTTTCCGCAGGCGTGTAATCGGCGATATTCTCCATATAAACATTTTTTATTATATCACACTCCCCTGCAACCATCAACAAAAAAGCGCATTTTACGTAATGTAAAACACGCTTAAAAAGTTTATTTCACAGCATCCTGCATTCGGTCCGCCTCACGGAAAAGCAAAAATTCATTGCGTTTTACCTTTACCGCACTCGGTGAAACCATAAGCCCTATACCGTCAGGCTGTTTTCTTGCAAAGTCAAAGCAACTTTTCGCTTCGTAACCCCTCCCTGCAAAAACGCACGATGCAATGATTCTGTTTGGAACATTGAATACCCGTTGCGGTTTTTAAAGAGTGATTTCCTTTCCTTTTTCGGCTGAATCGTAAATAGCCTGCAACAGTCTTTGACTTTCGAGAATATTGTCAATATAACTCTTTGTGTGCTCGCCCGTTTTGCAGGCTTCGATAAAGGCTTCGTCTTCCAATGCATACATATCGGGTATTTCGCCCTCGGAAGAAACCGCATTGAGATCGTTATCAAATACGGTATACTGTCCGCCGTATTGAAGTCTTATACCCTTTTTGTCACCCATAAAATCAATGAACATACCGCCGTCGCCGATATTCTCCGCCCAAGCGCCGTTAAATGAAATAGTGCATTTATCGGTGCGCACGTAACCCGTAACGTAATCTTCAACGTCGTTTGTTCCGTCTTCAACGGGAGGTCCCGCCCACATATCGTTGAATTTGTATTCGCCGATAACGGGTGCCATTTTTGCATAGGTGTCGGCAGTAACCGTCTTCACCTTTGCTCCGCCGATTATATAAAGTATAAGGTCAAGAAAATGTATTCCCCAATCTATAAGCACGCCACCGCCGGAAGATGCTTTTGTGGTAAACTCTCCGCCCAAGCCGGGAATTGCCCTGTGTGAACGGAATGAGCAGTAAATGTGATAAACTTCACCCAACTCACCGTTTTTGCATTTTTCGGCAATTTCAACAACCGATTTATGATATCTGTTGCACACACCGATATTAAGCAGTTTTCCGCATTCTTTTGCCGTCTGTGCCATTTGGCAGGCAAGTTCGTAGTTTACCGTTATGGGTTTTTCGCAAAAAACGTGCTTGCCTGCTTTAAGCGCATCCATTGTAACTGTATAGTGTGCAAAATTTTGCGTGAGCACATATACAACCTGAACTTCGGGGTCGTTAAGTGCAATATGATAATCTTCAATTACCTGTTCCGCACCGTATTTTTCCTTTTTCTCCTCCGCCTTTGCCCTTATGAGGTCGCACGCATATTTGATCCTTACGTTTTCCATTTTGCTCAGTGCGGGAAAATGAGCCACTTCCGAAATTCTTCCGCAACCTATTACCGCAACAACTGTCTTTTCCATAATATTTACCTCCGCTTTTTTTATTATTTTAATACCTTGACCGAAAAAAATCTTTAACATTAAATGCTTGTAATTTATCATTTCCTGTGATATGATATACAAAACGTTCTACGGAGGTCATTTATGCCCGAAAGCAAATATCATTTTGACAAATATTTTTTTCTTTCGCCCGTAAAATGCGGTATTTTCGAACTTTTTCAATTGGGTGAAATGATGTGCAACGAAAGTTCCGCCGTAGGCGAGCACAGACAAATCTGTGACGAAATAACGTTCGTGTCTTCCGGCAAAGGCACGCTTTACGAAAACGGAACGCCCTATTTGCTGGAAAAAGGAACCTGTTTTTTCTCTTTTTGCGGTGATACCCACAAAATAGAAAGTGACCCGTCAACACCGTTGCACTTTTACTTTATAGGTTTTAAGACCGACGACAGAGCGATAAACACTGCACTTAAATCTTTAAGATCCCGTCCGTTTATCTTTGAAAGCGGTGAGTTGTACGCTGAAAATGCGGTAAAAGAAATTTGGTCATCGCACCCCTACTGCAACGAAATGATAGGCACATATATTGCACAGTTTATTTTCACCGCATACCGCACTGCGCTTCCCGACGAAAACGCCGTAAATGAAAGTGAACCTTTAATATACCGCCTTGTAACCTATCTTCAAAATCACGTATGTGAAATCGACGCCCTTTCACGAATAGAAAATTCCTTTAATTACAGTTACGGCACTCTTTCAAGAGAATTCAGCCGAGTTATGGGTAAAACGTTACATTCCTGCTTTAAGGAAAAACGAATGAACTACGCCTGCGAATTGCTTAAAAGCGGTTATTCCGTAACCGAAACGGCTGAAAAATTAGGATATTCTTCCGTCCATCCGTTCTCCCGTGCATACAAAAACCATTTCGGATTTCCTCCCGAATCTTCAAAAAAGAAAAACTTTTATTCGCCCGACGCTTATTTTGCAAAATAACTTTCCCCTGAATACGGGCGCATATCTTTTGCACTTTTCTGCCGACTAAAAAAAAGACCGCATCCCTACCCTTTTTCGGATAAGATTGCGGTCTTTATATACCTGCTTATATTCCGTTTTTTTCTATTCTGTAACCCAATTCTTTTATTTTATCTTCTGTTTCGCCCGAAATAACGCTGTTTTGCACCGTTATTTCAACTGCATTTTTTCCGTTAAAAAAGCCCGTAAACCTATTATCGCCGTAAACGGTCACGCCTTGGGGTGCATATATTCCGCATCCTTGCTCACGGGCAATATTTTCAAGTTCAAAAAATCTTTCCGCAAAGCAAACCGTGCGTTTTTGCCCCAAAACTTCCTTTTCGGCAACGGTAACCTTTCCGTTCTCTTCCCTTAGCGTTTTCGCATCCTTATCAGATACAAACAGTTGCATTTTTTCATAATCAACGTTTATTCCCGTAAGTTCGCTTATATTTTTTACCGCTGCTTCTCCGTCTCGGATCATTCCCACACCGCCGAAAAAAGCAATTGGCGTTTTGATTTTTTCACGGAGAAGTTTTACATCTTCGCTATCGAGTTCACAAGCGTACGCAATAACGACAAGTTTGTAATTTTGAACATCAAGGTCTTTTAAATCACCGAAGCGGTAGCTGTCATACAAAAATCCCATTTGCCTTGCATCTGCAAAGAGATCCTGCACGTTGCGCATTATATCATCGCTTATTTTGCAGTGTTCAAGACCCTTTTCACTTGACAAAAACAGAACGTCCGCAACGGATCTATGCTCTTTTTTTGCTGTCTTTTTTGCATTTTCGGTTATATTTTTAACCAGCCCGTGCATTTTATCCGAATCGTACCAGCCTCCTCCGAGATCCATAAACCAAAAGCCGTTATCCGAAGAAACCGACCTTGCTACTTCTCTCCAAAGTGCGGACTCCGTATCTTCAAAGCATTTTGCATCGGCAAAATCGTCATTTTCGCAAAGATACGAACGGACGTCTATCTCTCCCATATACAGTTTTTTTCTGCGTACCGAAGCAATAGGCAACATTTCTCCACCCGAATCGCCTGTGCCCCTGCGGTAGTATGACCCCGGCGAAGCAATATAATCGATATACGGGGAATCAAGTATCCTGTCAAGAGCCAAATGTCCTGCATATTGGGAAAAAGAATTATAGAGATAGTATCCGTAGAATACTCCCACTCCTTTGCCTGTATTTTCCTTTATGATTTTGGCAAAATGCTCCGTTGCGACAGCATTGGAATAAGAAAGAAATTCATCGTAATCGGTACAAATTCTGTCCTCTTTTTTACTGCGGTAAAAATCGCATATATCATTAAATTCGGTATATCTCCTCTCCGGTGACGGCAACGGAACACTGTCTCGGGACACTTTCATTCCCCACGCTTCTTCAAGCATATCATTGCTTCCATATTTTTCAAGAGCAAAATCGTAAAAGTTGCGCAGTTGGTTTATACCGTAATCTCCCCCGTATTCGCCGAACATAACCGTTTCACCGCAACGGCCGTAAGCAATGTGATAGCCGATAATTTTGTCCGCATATTTGCCGTTTTCCAAATGTTCAAGCAATCTTTTCAACGCTTTGCCTGCATCTTCAAGCCATTTTTTCGAAGAAAAACTTTGAAGACCTATAAGTGAGTTTACGTTGGGTCGCTTATCCTCGTAATCGCCTGCCTGATAATAGCCGTGAGGCGACGGATATCCGAGCCAGTCCTGACGTTCGGTTTCGCAAAGTGCCTTTATTTCTTCCCCTGTGCGAGGTCCGTTAAAATACACAAGCGTATCTTCCGGATTTTCAGTGCACCAAGAGGGCGGAACATTCAGTTTTATTCTCGGAATAAGCAATGCTCCATCTCCGCAGGAAGAAAAGAATGCATCAAGCACTTCGTCGCAAAGAGAATAATCGTATTTTTCAACGCCGACCCAACCGCTGTGAAGTATAAAATTATGTATTTTTACGCCGGAATTAAGCATATCTCTGTGATACCGTACGTATTTTTCAAAATCACGGCTGAAAACCACAGGCTTGCCGTCATCACCGACAATAGGCGGATCGTAACAAAAACCCAATCGGGAGAAAAAAACGGGTTCTTCCCGCAGAACAGTTTGTATTCCGTTAAGTTTTTTCATTTTAAACTTTCCTCTTTTGCCCTTCACACAAACAGGCTTATGCAAACGTATACCGCAAAAAGCGCCGTAAATCCAAGCCATACTACTGCGTAATTTATCTTTTCGGACTGTATTTCATTTAAATTATATCCGCAAAAATTACAAAAACAAGCATCTCCGTCATTGACACATCCGCAACGAGGACAGTATTTTGTATTTTTCAAAGTTGCTCCGCAAAAAGAGCAGAAATTGTGTTCGTCTGAAAATTCGTTTCCGCATTTATTGCATTTCATAAATATCACAACCCCTTAATTTTGTTTTCCCGTGCATAATAAAAGAGATATTGCTGTGCAAACCCCGCATATTCGCCGAATGCGCTGCGGGCAAATTCTTCTATTTCCTTTTTGGATGCGCTGTGCTTTAAGAAAAGAGTTTCGCTGACTTTTTTTACCCAAGTATCAACAGGGTACGCTTCGGTATAATGCAATCCGAAAAGTGCAATACAATCGGCAACTTTCGGTCCTATGCCCTTAAATTTAAGCAAATTTTCCTTTGCGGTAAAATATCCGCAAGTTGAGAGATATCCGAAATCCATTTTGCCGTCAAGGTAACTTTTTACGGTATTTTCCAAATATTCACTGCGGTAACCGCACCCGAGAAGTGCATAATCTTCTGCTTTAACGTCTTTAAGTTCTTCCGCCGACGGAAATGCGAAATTACCGTTGCCGATATCACTGCCGTATTTTTCGGCAAGTTTTTTTACGGTATTTTTAATTCTTGTAATATTATTGTTTTGGGAAATTACAAAGGAAACCGTCGCTTCCCACGGTTCCTGTCGCAGTATTTTCATTCCCCTGCCGTATTCCACCGCTTTAATTAAATTTTCTTCTTTGGGGAAAGACTCCGTTATGACACGGTAATCTCTGTTCAAGTCGAAATAATCCGTAAAATTCCGTTCAAACTCTTCTTTTTCCACTCCCGAAACGGATATTATTCCGTCATTTTCTTCCAAATGAATGAATTTTGAAAGTGCAACACCCGAATATCCCGTTCCGTCCCTGTAAAACCTGAAACACTGACCGTTTTCAAAGGTATTTTTTAAATTAAAACCGTTTTGATTTAAAATAAACATAAAAAAAATAAAACCGCAAAAAGCAACTGCTTTAAGCGGTTTAGGTTCAAATTTTAAGCAACGGGATGTACGCTAACCTGCTTTTTATCCTTGCCCTTGTGCTCAAAGCGAACAACACCGTCAACTAAGGCAAAAAGTGTATCGTCGCTTCCGATCCCAACGTTAAGACCGGGATGAATTTTCGTTCCCCTCTGGCGAACGAGAATATTACCTGCCGTAACGGTCTGACCGTCGGCACGTTTAACACCGAGACGCTTGGATTCGCTGTCACGGCCGTTTTTGGTTGAACCAACGCCCTTTTTATGAGCAAACAATTGGATGTCCATACGGAACATTATTCCTGCACCTCCTCAAAAATTTGTATGTATCCGGGATTAGCCTCATCAAAGGCTTTAAGTCCCAATACGAGTGTCGAAAACAAAGTTCGGCATTTGACGTCGGCGGTTTTTTCATCGTTTATAAATGCTGAAAGATATCCGTCTTTCACTTTAAATACGGGATTCGCTTTTGCAACGCTTTCAAGCCCGATACAGGCTGTTTGCGTAATTGCGGATATCGCCGCACAGTAGATATCGTTCCCGTAGGAACTGTTCCCGTCGGCATGCCCCGATGCGATAAAACCGCAGATATCGCCTTTTCGGTTTTTAAAAACCGTGACCGTAGTCATAATTACTTGGAGATCGATTTGATCTCAACCTTGGTATAAGGC
>CAZBLS010000080.1:0-6706 GCA_964492705.1 uncultured Oscillospiraceae bacterium
GACTTACCGACGGCAAATATACATACAAGGGCAAAACTTACGAGATGATGTTGCACGGCTTTGTTAAACTTTCCGACTTTTTTCTTAAAGAAAAGACCGACAGCACGCTGACTTTCATCCTCAAAAGCAATGGCGAAACAAAGAAGATGTACCCCTTTGACTTTGAATATTCGGTAAAATACACGCTTGATAACAACCGCATAAATATCGCCTACACAGTAAAAAATACGGGAAGCGAAAAGATGATATTCACGCTCGGCGGTCATCCCGGCTTCAACGTTCCACTTAACGGTGAGGGTGATTTTTCCGATTGGTATATTGAATTTAAGGAGCCCTGTACACCCAACGTTCTTGTATTCGAGGAATGCTATATGTCCGATAAAACCGTTCCCTTTGCTCTTGAAAACAACGGATTTGCCCTGACGCACTCACTTTTTGACAACGATGCCGTATTCTTGGCAGATGCATCAAAAACCGTTTCCCTTAAATCGGAAAAGAGCAATCGCAGCGTAACGCTTAACTATCCCGATATGAAGTACGTCGGTTTTTGGCACACCCCCAACACCGAAGCGCCTTTCGTTTGTATAGAGCCTTGGAGAGGCGTTCCTGCATACAACGGCATTGTGGACGACCTTGAAACAAAACGCGATATGCTCACTCTTGAAGAAAACGGTGTTTACCGTACTCAATTAGACATTATTTTGGAATAGACATTTATAATATTTTGCCGTGAGTGCTTTTTACGTACTCACGGCTTTTTTTCCGATAATTCGTTGCAAATTAAACTTAACTGTCCGATTTACAGAAAACACTTGTTGCAAAATTTAACCGAAAACATTGTCCTGCGGTCAGCGAAACAGAAATCTCTTCTTTTCGTATTCTTCCGTTTTAATATTTTTTACGGCATATCCCATATTTTCAATTACCGCTTTTAATTTTTCGGTATCCATATTTTCGGCAAGTATAACCGTTTCTCCTTTTTTTAAGGATGAACTTACTTTTTTTACTTTAAAACCGTTCCTTACCGCACCGTTGATATGCGCCTCGCACATTCCGCACGCCATATTTTCAATTTCGACCGTTATCTTTTTCATTTATTTCTTCCTTTCGGTTAGTATCGGCTAACTGAACGGTATTATAAAACTCCTTGTCCGTTTACGTCAAGGAGTTTCGTTTATTCTTTCCGCAAGAATTTCGATTTCTCTGCCGTATAGTTTCTTTTCAAAGGGGAACTTGCGTTTTTTGCCCGTGATATCGGTAAATTCAAAATAAAATATGTAGCGAATATTCCCTCTGCGCTTTCGTCTGTACTTTCGCTGTCCTCGCACTTTTCTCTTGATCTCTCGGCAGGAAACGGTATCTCCGTAGGCAAAATATCTGCCGTTAAAAAAGTTTGTTCGGTAATAAAACCCGTCTTTTTCTATTTTCACCGAAAAAAAGAAGAAATAGCAAATTACAGTAAAAATAAAGACAGTGCCACACAGAATGCCAAACAGCGTGAAAACGTTAATCCCGAGAATTTTCACCTCAAAGACATTGACAAGCGCCGTTATAACCGCAAGTGCAACGGCAATTCCTGTTTTTACACCCGTGTACCCGCTTCCGATCAAATAAATTTCTCTTTCCTTTTTCTCTCCCGAATTTACGCATTTAACAAGATAGTTGACGGCTTTTTTGTCTTTATACGCAAAAGGTATTTTCAGCAAATCTTCCCCAACAGGCGCAATATTAAGATACCGTTCACTGCCCGTACCGTAATCGCTTTCCGCAACCGTCCACGCTTTTTCCGTGTCACCATAGGAATAAAATTTACCGTTAAACGGCGAAGTTTTTAAGAAAAAGCCGTCTTCGTATATAAGTACCTTAAAAAACGCCGTTCTGTAAACGGTAAAAATAAAAAGAGTGATTACGATCAAAGAAAATATTCCCGTAAGAATAAATGCTCCGTTGCCGTTTTGTTTAAGTAAAACCGTAACCATACCGAACACAACTGCCAAAGCGCAGGTAAGCACCGATGAAAACCTGTCGCTTTTTATACTGTATTTTGCTTTTTTCAAAAATTCCTGACCTCATATTTCTTCGGGCAATATGCGAAGAGTTTCATTTTCAACTCTTCCGCAGTACCGCCCTCAATGGTTTGCTTATCTATTATGTACGCCGCCTGCTTTGTTATAAAAAGAAAAAAGAATCTGTGCGTTTCGGTAACTTTTATTATATCCGTGTAGGCAATCAGCGTTTTAGATTCAAGGCCCTCACCGTAAGAGAACTCCCGTATTTCACTGTCGGTAAATACGTACTCGTTTTTGGCATCTTTCATTTTTCCCGCTTTGGAATATGCCCGATTGGCAACAAAAAGGAAAAACAGCGAAAGTGCAAGCCCAAGCAAAAATGCAAGTGCCGAAAACCTCATAAAATAACTTAAACAGGTAATCAAAGCGTGTTCGGGTAACGCAACGGAAATAACTGCGTTAATCAACGTGCTTGCCGTCAAACCCACGGTAAATTTAAGTATTTCGCTTTTCGGTTTTTCCTTAAAAAAATATACCGTATTAAATTCTTTTAACGTGCTCTCATCCAAGCACGAACTTGCTTTTATCTCCATATTCCATTTTCCTTTTATGCAATTTATGTAAGGCGCCGTTGCGCCTATTTATCTCTTTGCACTATGACAGGGCACACGTTATTATAAGTCACGTATTTATTCACCGTATCGAAAGCGATTTCTTCGCCCTTGTGACTTTTCCTGTTTTTCTTATTTTTGCCATTACTTATATCACCTCATTTTAAGTATGCGCAAAAGCAAAAACTTTACTCCTTTTAAAGCATCGAAACAAGTTTTTCGGTAACCGAAGCCGAATTTTGCGCCGCACGCTTAACAAATGCGGGATAATCCGTATCGGCGGAGCCGTCTGCGCTGTCGGAAATCGCCCGTATTACCACAAAGGGCACATTATTTATATAGGCGGTATGGGCAATCGAAGCCCCCTCCATTTCGCAAACGATTGCATTGAAATTATCCTTTATTTCGTTTTTCTTTTCCTTGCTGGCAACAAAGGTATCACCCGATGCGATAACACCGCACAAACATTTTATTCCCTGTTCTTCAACTGCGATAACGGCTTTTTTGACAATTTCACCGTCCGCTTCAAAATAAATTTTATTTATGCCCGAAACAAGTCCGGCAGGATCGCCCAAGGCGGTGGTATCCATATCGTGCTGAACAAGCGCAGTGGAAACCGCCGTATCGCCGACGGAAAGTTTGTCCGTAAGCGTACCGCCCACGCCCGTATTGATTATTTTTTCCGCATTGAATTCGAGAATCATCGTCTGTGCGCACACTGCCGCAAATACTTTGCCTATTCCGCACTTTGCCACAACAACTTTTTTTCCGCCTAAAATGCCCGATGCAAAAGTTATTCCGCTTACGGTCTTATCTTTTCTTTCCGTAAGTTTTTCTTTGAGCATTTCGACTTCCACGTCCATTGCTCCTATAATACCAATCGTTCCCGCCGTATTTTTCATATTTTCCGTGTTTTCCATTAAAAAAATCCTTTCCCTTTGTTAATTTTCCCTTTTGAAGATAAATTGCTTGCAAAATAACAAAACTGTGATATAATAAACCTATAAAATTATTTAGGTCGGAGGTGAAAATAATGGCTTACAAAATAAGTGATGAGTGCATATCTTGCGGTGCTTGCGCCGGTGCTTGCCCCGTAGGTGCTATTTCCGAGGGTGACGGCAAATATGTTATCGATGCAGACGCTTGCATTGAGTGCGGTGCTTGTGCAGATACTTGCCCCGTAGGCGCACCCGCACAGGAATAATTTGTGCGGAAGGTAAATTTGCGGAGGGGTTTTGCCCTTCCGTTATTTTTTGCCTGTATTATTTTATCACGGATAATGTATTTTGTCATTATAAAATGCATTTGACTTGCATATTATTTAACGTTCTGGATTGTGCGTTACGTATCAGTGTATAATACCCACATTATGCATAAAGGGAGTGTACTAACAGTGTCGGAGCAATGCCACGCCCCCGTGAATTTCACGCCAGGGGAAGGCAGAGTCTGCCGAGCGACACGCCCACCTGTCGAGAGACGGGTGTTAGAGTTGATGCGGACGGCAATCCGGATTTTTTATTTTCGAAAACAAAAATACCGAAAATTCAACTTTATCGCCGAAAAGCAAAAAGTTTTTAAAAAAACGCTTGACAGCAATCGACCTTTTATATATAATAATAGCGTTAAATTCATTGCGGAATTGTGTAACGGCAGCACCTACGACTCTGACTCGTATTGTCTAGGTTCGAATCCTAGTTCCGCAGCCAATATCGCCTCCGTGGTCTAGAGGCCTAGGACGCCGCCCTCTCACGGCGGTAACAGGGGTTCGAATCCCCTCGGGGGTACCAAAAGAAGCACCGATACAGTCGGTGTTTTTTTATTTTCTTTTTTTCGAAATCCGCCCCGTTCGAAAGCGGTTGACTATTTATATGCAGGGACAGCAACCCCATTAAAATGCAAGCAGTGACGGGATTGCTTGTGTTTGTAAGAGCCAAAAGTCCGTTACCGTGCAAAAACTGCGTTCGGTGACATATTAAACTTGGGTGTAAGGGTCAGTCGGTCGCAAATACTATGTGCGACAGCAGATTGAACGTGTGAACAAGCAGCAGTTCAATACAAGGCCTGTGTCCGGCAGCAGGGCTGTCTGTGTTGGCAAAATTCGGTGTAAAACCTGCGTGGCAACGGAGTTATCAGTGTTTGCAACAGCCTATTATAGTTCAACACCCGTACACATTGACGTTTTGCCGTGTCCGCAACGGTTGGTTCGGCGCAAAGCCTGTGCTTGGCGACGTTTTCACCGTTCTTGCAAATTTTTCCAACCCCTGTGCCCGCCGTTTCCGCAACCGCCCGATAAACTGCCTTATTACGAAAAAAAATCCAAGCCGTACGGCTTGGATTTTATGGTGGAGATAGGCGGATTCGAACCGCTGGCCTGTTACATGCGAAGCAACCGCTCTACCAACTGAGCTATATCCCCAGACAAATGTATTGTACAACATATTTAAAATTTTAGCAACTGTTTTTTTCTTATTCACGCAAAAATCTTCCGCACCGCCCTGCAAAAATGTCATATGCATTTTTACATCAAAAAAAGTTTTCGCCGTTATCCGACAAATTCCTGTACATTTTTCATCTAATATGATATACTAAACAGGCAGATTATATTGCAGGTAGGAGATAAAATGAAAAAAGGTCTTTTTTCTAAAATTTCAATGATTTTTGTTTCGGTTGTAATGCTTTTTTGCGGTTGCAAAACGAATTTTACCGCAACCGTATATTCATATTCCGACGGTTTTATGACTGAAAACGTGGTTACTTTAAATACGCTTTCACCGAGCAGTCTGCTTACCGCACTTGCAAATGCACAGGTAATCACTTCTACCGTTACCGTAAATTCTTTTGCCGAAAACGAAACAAACGGAGAAAAGCATCTTGCCCTTGACGTAAATTCCGCACTTTCACAGCACCTTTCTCCCCTTGATATTCAGACGCAGGATATGATCATCCGTTGCATCGCCAACACGTTTATTATGAATTATTCCGCCGCCGATATCCTTTTAACCTGCGACGGTACTCCCATAAAAAACGAAAAATATACTTACGATCTGCCACTTAAATTCAGAACCGTTTCAATAAGCCTTGAAGCCTCTCCAACGGCAGACATTACGGGCTCTCCCTCGAACACTCCCTCCGAAACCGTACTTCCGAACACCACTCCCCCGTCCACCGGCAGTGCTACCGCAAAACCCACACCTTTTGTAACACCCAACCGAACCGACGGCAAAAAGTATGTTGCAATCACATTTGATGACGGTCCCAGCGCACAGTACACAACAAAAATCGTGGACAAATTAAAAGAATACAATGCCGGCGCAACGTTTTTTATTGTGGGAAACAGGGTCGATTCAAAAACCGGTGCGGCAATAAAATACGCAACGGATAACGGCAACGAAATCGCCATTCACGGTTATACCCACACATTTTACTACAATAAATGTTCCGACAGCGATTACGAAAACGAACTTTCCAAAACCGCCCAAGTTATCGAGCAATACACGGGAATTAAGCCTACCCTTATGCGTCCCATCGGAGGTGCGATTTCAAAAGAACGTATTACTTCCTGTCCCTATTCCGTTATTTTGTGGAACGTGGATTCGGAAGATTGGAAAAACAAAAAGGACGGTCAAGTTGATACCATTGTCAACAACGTAATGTCCACCGTGGGCGACGGAAAAATTATTCTTATGCACGAAATCTACAAAAACTCCTACGAAGCATTTTGTATTATCATCGATAAACTTTATGCCCAAGGATACGAAGTTGTTACCGTATCCGACCTTATCGGCAAAGACAACTTAAAACCCGGTACCAAATTTTACAGTGCCAATTAAACATCCCACTCCGTTAAAAAGACCGCAAATTATCCGAAAAGATAAATTGCGGTCTTTTTCCGTATCACGGCAAGCGTTGCGTGACTTGCGGTGAAGAAACACAAAGAGTGTTGAATATCTTGTATGAGAGAAAAGACAGCAAAAGCAAAATTTCGCAGTGCTTTTACCTCAATACTTTTTACCTATACTCCCCTTGCGCCGTATTCCGACCGCAAGTGCACCGTCCTCCCGTTCAAAGCAATGCATTCCGTCACGA
>CAZBLS010000081.1:0-6628 GCA_964492705.1 uncultured Oscillospiraceae bacterium
TATATAAGTAATACATTTCACGCAGTAAATTCGTCAAAAGAAGCCGTATTTCCGCACAAAAACCGCAAAAAAATACACCGCAAAAGTCAAGAACTTTTGCGGTATATATCGATTAGATTTCTATAAATTAACTTATTGCCGTGTTTTCCTTAAACACAAGTTGCGGTTTTTCGTTGGCGGTAACCGATTTTTCGGTAATAACGCACTTGGTAACGCCGTCCATTGAGGGTATCTCATACATTACATTCATCATAATGCTTTCGATAACACTTCTCAAACCTCGTGCACCCGTTTTAAGTTCAATTGCCTTATGGGCAATTGCGTGAAGTGCCTCATCGGTAAATTCAAGGTCTACGCCGTCCATTTTGATAAGTGCGGAATACTGCTTGGTAAGAGCGTTTTTAGGCGTTTTTAAAATATCCACAAGCATATTTTCGTCAAGACCTTTAAGGGTAACCGTCATTGCAAGGCGTCCGATAAGTTCGGGGATAAGACCGAACTTTTGCAGATCGTGAGGAGTAACCGCTTGGAATATCTCACCCACATCTTCCGAAGATGCAACGGGATTTATTTCGCTGCCGAATCCCACCGTCTTTTTACCTACACGGCGCTGAATTATCTTTTCAAGTCCGTCAAAAGCGCCTCCGCATATAAAGAGAATATTTGTGGTATCAATCTGAATAAAATCCTGATGAGGATGTTTTCTTCCGCCGTTGGGAGGAACATTTGAAAGCGTGCCCTCCAAAATTTTAAGCAACGATTGCTGTACACCCTCGCCCGAAACGTCCCTCGTTATTGAGGGATTTTCGCTCCTGCGTGCAATCTTATCTATTTCGTCGATATAAATAATACCTCTTTCCGCCTTTGTAACGTCATAATCCGCCGCTTGAATAAGGCGAAGAAGAATATTTTCCACATCCTCACCCACATAACCTGCCTCGGTGATTGTTGTGGCATCGGCAATGGCAAAAGGAACGTCAAGAATTTTTGCAAGTGTCTGTGCAAGATACGTTTTGCCTGTACCGGTAGGACCTATAAGCAAAATATTACTTTTTTGTATGTCCACTTCGGGTTTTTCCTTGCCCTGCATTGCGTTTATACGCTTATAGTGGTTATAAACACCTACCGCAAGAGCAGTTTTGGCATCGTCCTGTCCAACCACATATTGGTCAAGCGTGGCTTTGATCTCACGGGGTTTAAGTAACGTAAGTTTTTCGCCCGAAGATACGGCAGTATGCTCTTCTTCAAGAGAATCTACGCAATCCTGTACGCATTCCTCACAGATATAAACTCCGGGAGGTCCCGAAACAAACGACAGCCCCGATTGCGGTGTTCTGCCGCAAAAGATACACCTTATTTCTTCCATTAAAAACTCCTTACTGCCTCTTTGTATAAATCACATCAATCAAGCCGTAATCAAGTGCTTCCTGCGCATCCATAAAATGGTCACGTTCGCAGTCCTTTTCAACTTCTTCCAAGGTTTTGCCCGTGTTATCGGCTAAAATGCGGTTGAGTTTGTTTTTGCATTTGAGCAACTGCTGTGCATGAATCATAACGTCCGTAGTCTGACCCTGTGCTCCGCCCAATGCCTGATGAATCATAACTTCACTGTTGGGAAGTGCGAAGCGTTTGCCCTTTGCCCCCGACGAAAGCAATACCGCCGCCATTGATGCCGCCATACCGATACAAACCGTACAAACATGCGGTTTGATATAATTCATCGTATCGAATATTGCCATTCCTGCGGTAACCGAACCTCCGGGGCTGTTGATATACATTATTATATCTTTTTCCGAATCGTCCGCTTCAAGGAAAAGCAACTGTGCAACAACGGAGTTTGCAACTTCATCGTTGATTTCACCGCTGAGAAAAACTATGCGGTCTTTAAGCAATCGGGAATAGATATCATAAGATCTCTCCCCTTTGCCGTCATTATCAATAACATAAGGTATAAGTGGCATTACGTTTCCCCCGTTAAATTATGCTTTTTCGGACTCGTCGGCAGTCTTTTCGGCTTTTTTGCTTTCTTCGCTTCCCGTCTTTTTAGCGGTTGTTTTCTTTGTTGCCTTTTTTGCGGGATTTTTTTCTTTAAGGAAAGCCAAAGTTTTGTTCATAACGGCAACTTCCTTAAAGTATTCTTTTCTGTCGGCGGTCATATTCTTTTTGAATTCTTCGCCCTGTGCGCCGTAAGAAGCAACATATTTGTCGATCTCGGCGTTGATTTCATCTTCGGTAGCCTCGATATTTTCGGTTTTGATGATCTCTGCAAGCGTGAGTCTGATCTTAACGGTCTTTTTTGCGCCGTCCTTATACATATCTCTCATCTGTTGCATTGTCATACCGGTATATTTAAGGTAATCTTCCAATTTAAGACCCTGATAGGACATACGCATTTCCATATCGCGCATCTGCTCATCGATCTGCTGTTCTACCATACAGTCGGGAATGTCGATTTCCGCATTGTCGGCAATTGCTTCAACAAGTTTGTTTTCAAACTCTGCATCTGCCTGTGCTTTCTTTCTCTCTTCCAATTTTACTTTAACGTCTGCCTTATATTCGGCAAAAGTATCAAACTCGGAAACGTCTTTTGCAAACTCGTCATCAAGAGCGGGAACCTGCTTTTCTTTAATGGAAAGAACTTTTACGTCAAATACAGCCTCTTTACCTTTAAGATCTTCTGCATGGTAATCATCGGGGAATTTAACGTTAAGCGCTTTTTCCTCACCGATATTCATACCGATCATCTGATCTTCAAATCCGGGGATAAAACTGCCCGAACCGATTTCAAGTGTCTGATTTTCCGCTGTACCGCCGTCAAATTTAACGCCGTCGATGCTTCCGGAATAGTTAAGACCTACCGTATCGCCGTTGCGAACTTCACGGTCGTCAACGTCAATGAAACGGGAAGCATGATCCTGTGCGTGTTTAATCTCGTGGTCAACTTCTTCATCGGATACATTATACTCAACTGCCTCGGGTTTTATACCTTCATATTTGCCCAGTTTAACTTCGGGCATAAGAGTAACGGTAACCTTGCACTTTACAACGCCGTCATCGGAAATATCGTCAAGTTCGATTTCGGGACGGTCTACGGGATTAAGTCCGTGCTCTTTAACGGCAGCCTCGTAAACGTCGGGAAAAACTTCATTAAAGGCATCCTCAAAGAAAACGCCTGCGCCGTAAAACTGTTCAATCACTCTTCTGGGTGCTTTGCCTTTACGGAAACCGGGAACGCTGTATCTGCCCCTTGTTCTTTTAAAAACCTCTTCGGTAGCCTTATCAATCGCCTCTTTACCGATTTCAAGATCTATAACCGCTTGATTTTTTTCGTTTTTGCTCATTGTGCTCATTTTTCTATTTACCTCCAAGTAAATTATCTGTACAATCAGTGGTTATTATAACACAACAAGGCTTTTTTCGCAATTAAAAAATCAAATTTTATGGCATATAACGAAAAAATACTTGATTTTACCTCTCTTTTGCCCGATTTTACGCCGAAAATGAGTAAAAAACACAAAAAGAAAAATTTTAGAAGAAAACGGTTGACAAAAAATCGGGTTTGTTATATACTATCAGCGTTGCAAATGAATATGTGCGTGTAGCTCAGCTGGATAGAGTAACTGGCTACGAACCAGTAGATCGGGGGTTCGAGTCCCTTCACGCACACCAAAGAGCAACGCTCTATAATTTTTCACATCCTTGAAAGGGAGGTTTTCGTCAATGGCAAAATATTGTGAAATTTGTCAAAAGGGCGTTATGTCCGGTAACAAAGTAAGCCATTCCAACCGTCGCACGAGAACGTATTGGGCACCCAACGTTCAGAAGGTAAGAGCCATCGTTGACGGTTCGCCTAAGCAGATTTGTGTATGCACCCGTTGCTTGCGTTCAGGCAAGGTTAACCGTGCACTGTAAGAACTGTTTAAAACAAAACATATAGCCTGTCCTATTTACATAGCGACAGGCTTTGTTTTTTTCCTCATTCCTAATTTCTACCTGCTGTTACCCACCGCCTAATTCCTTATTTCTAATTCCTAATCGCAATTGCCTATTGTCTAAAAAAAGCCTGTCCCCATTTACATAGTGGCAGGCTTTAATTTATAAGCACGTAAACAAATCCCATTTTTCGGGAGATGCTATAAGCTCTTCTTTTTCGTTACGCTTTAACTTTTTTATTTTGTACTCCGCTTTAAGCGCATCGCTTTTGGTACCTAACGTACGTACAAACTCAATTTTTTCGGGTTTATGGGATTTTGTATACTTAGCCCCTTTCCCCGACAAATGCTCATTAAAACGTTTTTCCACATCAGTTGTTATTCCCGTATAGAGTGTTCCGTCAGAGCACCTTATAATATACAGACAGTACATTACTTAACGATGATTCTCGTAACAACGCCCTGCATACCGAAATACGTATTTCCGGCAGTGGCATACTGCGGTATGCTTGTCTGACGTCTTGCGCCGTCTTTATCGGTATAATAAGCCTTAACATCGGTTACGAATACCGAATGAAGATGTCCGCAGCAAATGCACTTGATAACGTCGGCATTTTCGGTAATAAGTTTATAAATTTCTCTGTCCGTATCGGTGCTGAGTTCTTTGCTGCACACGGCGGGGTCGGAATAGAAATTATATTTTTCCGTATAGAGAATAAGTTGACCCTCTCTGTTGTCATCTTCGGGTTTGCCCGTGCAGATAGGCTCGTGCTGGAAAATCAGTATTGCAAGATTTTCTTTTCTTGCTCTTTCGATATCCGCTTTTAGTTTGGCAACCGCCGATGGATGATAATGCTGAGTACCGTTATCGATAGCAACAGCCAAAACTTTGTTTTTTATAACTCTCGACTCATAATGAATATCGTGAATCCACGCTTTTTCCAAAATAGGCGCTTTTTCTTCAAACGTATATTTTTCGGGTTTTCCCGTTTCCATATTTTTAAGGTAATCGTGTCCGCCCAAAGGAACAAGCACATCGGGGTCACGCTTGAAAATAAGTTTATCGGCAAGTTCAATTGCACCGCAACTGAGATAATCGAGAGTATCTCCCGTTACAACCGTTTGGTCAAAATACTCCGCCGCATCCATTGCTTTTTTAACAGGCTCGGCGGAAGCACCGTTTGCCACGTACTTACGGCATTTTTTTGTAAGCATTACTTCTTCATCGTTTTCGTCATCTGCATTGCAGTAGTTAAAATGGATATCGGTAATCTGTGCAATCTCCACTTCTTCTCCGCCCAATCCGCTGTCAACGGTATACTCTATTATTGCCTGTTGCGTATCCTTTAACCTGTACGCATCGAAAAGGTCGGTCTTAACGTATCCCTCCAAAGGCAAGTGTTCCTGTGAGAAGAACTGTTCTCTTTCTTGTTTTGTTTTCATATCACACCTCTTATTATTCTATCCCCATACGGGATATTTTACGCCTTATTCTCTGCAAGGCGTTATCAACGCTTTTTTTATCGCTTTTAAGTCCGTCGGCAATCTCCTTGTAGTTTTTGCCTTTTAAAAAGCCGTCAAGCACTTCAAATTCAAATTTTGACAATGCTCCTTTAAGCCTTTTTTCGGTATTCCTGTTTTTTTCCTTGCGCAAGAATATTTCTTCCGGACCGTCATCCTTATTTTCAAGAGTGTCGCCGATGGTTCTGCCATCGCAATCAACGGGATCGTTAAGTGAAACGCTTGTGTTAAGGGGAATGTTCTTTTGCCTATTTGCATTTTCAAGCATATTTACCATCCGCCTGCGAATGCACATAGATGCAAATGCCGCAAAAGAATCGTTTTTTTCGGGTTGATAGTTCATTACCGCATTAAACAGGCCTATCATTCCCTCCTGCAAAACGTCATCCCTTGTAAACCCTTTTACGTAGTATTTTTGTACTTTTCCGTTTACAAAAGGCTTGTACTTGTTAAGCAAAACATCCATTGCTTTTTTATCGCCCATACGGGCAAGCAATGCAAGTTGCTCGTCGGTAACTTCTATTTTCATTTCTTTTCACTGCGCTGGCGCAATACGTCGTATATAAGCACGCCTGCCGCCACCGATGCATTAAGAGAATCTATTTTTCCTGCCTGAGGCATCGAAACAAGACAATCGCAGTTCTTTTTTACAAGAGGTGAAAGTCCCTCGCCCTCCGCACCTATTACAAGTGCTACGGGACCGGTTATATCCACACGGGAATAATTTTTGCCCTCCATAGATGCACCGTATACCCATACGCCTGCTTTTTTGAGTTTTTCAAGCGTTTGGGAAATATTGCTTACCCGTGCTATGCGCATATATTCTATTGCGCCCGCAGAACACTTTGCAACTATGGGTGTAAGACCCGATGCTCTTCTTTTGGGAATAATAACGCCGTGTGCACCTGCGCACTCTGCCGTACGTATTATCGCACCGAGGTTCTGAGGATCGCATATGCCGTCAAGAACAATAACAAAGGGATCTTCGTTTTTCTCCTGTGCATACTCCAAAATATCTTCAACTTCACAGTATTCCTTTACAGCAACGTATGCTATAAGCCCCTGATGTGCACCGGTGTATGATATTTTATCAAGACGGGTGCGTTCAACTTCCTGTATCACCGCACCGCAACTGCGTGCACCGTAAACTATTTCCTTTACCGTCCCCTGTATCT
>CAZBLS010000082.1:0-6583 GCA_964492705.1 uncultured Oscillospiraceae bacterium
CCGTCAGTAGCGAATACCACTGCCGTAAAGCATGAAAGAGCGAGTGCAAGAATGAGTACTATACTTAAAAGTTTCTTTTTCATAATATATAAATCCTTTCATACTTTTTCTCTAAAAATTATACCCCCCCCCCGTATACTTTTGTCAACACTTTTTTTAATTTTGCTTGTAAATTTAATTTTTCTGCGTATTTTATGAATTTTTGCTCTTGTTTTTGCAAAAAAATATCCGTAAATGCATTTACATCATTTACGGATACAAAAGTTATTCTTCCTGTGAAACCGAACTGTTTTCGGCAAAACGTGCAAGCATTTCTTCCATTGCGGACAAAATTTCTTCTTTCCCTGCCCTTGTTTCGGAAGAAAGAGGAATTATTTGATTTAAGATAACTCCCGTTTCGGTGGAAAGTGTGCGCAGTGCTTTCTGCTTTTGGGATGCGCTTAACTTGTCCGCCTTGGTTGCGCCCACAATAAAGGGAATATGATAGTAATTGAGCCACTGCAACATTGACCTGTCGCCCTCGGTTATGGAATGGCGTATATCAAGCAGGAGAATAACGCCTGCAAGTTGACTGCTTTTTGCCAAATACCCCTCGGTAAGTTCCGCCCAACGTCGTTTTTCACTGTCGCTGACACGTGCGAAACCGTAACCGGGGAAATCCATAAGATAAAAAGAGTCGTTCATTCTGAAAGCGTTTATAAGCACCGTTTTACCCGGTTTTTGACCTACTCGGGACAGTTTGCCGTTATTGGCTATCATATTTATGAAACTCGATTTACCCACGTTTGATTTGCCTGCCACGGCGATCTCGGGCATAAATTTATCCGTATACTGGCTCGACAAGCCGAAGCCGTAATCGTATACCGCTTTTTTTATTATCATTTGTTTTCTCCCCGAAGTATATTTTCAAGTACAGTGTCCACATTATCGACAGGAATATATTCGATATTTTCCGCAACTTCTTTCGGAATATCTTCAATATCCTTAACGTTGTCCTTTGGCAGAATTATCCTGCGTATTCCCCCACGGTACGCCGCAAGGGATTTTTCCTTTAAACCGCCTATGGGAAGCACACGCCCACGCAACGTAATTTCGCCTGTCATTGCCGTATCGCCCCGTACGGGTATTCCCGTTATTGCGGACACCGTTGCCGAAAACAGCGTGATACCTGCCGAAGGACCGTCTTTGGGTGTTGCACCCTCGGGTATATGAATATGAATATCCTTTTCCTTGAAAAACTCGGGCGGTATATTCCACCTGTCGGCACGGGCACGTATAAGCGAAAATGCCGTGCGTGCGGATTCTTTCATTACGTCGCCCAACTGTCCCGTTAAAAGAAGTTCTCCGCTGCCGGAATACACGGTAACGTCGATTTCAAGAGTTTCTCCGCCGATGCTCGTCCACGCAAGTCCCGTTGCCGAACCCACTTTATCTTCAAGCATTACGCCGTCTCTGAAATACTTGGGTTTGCCCAAAACTTCAACAAGAGAGTCTTTATTGAGAACAATGGGTCTGCGCCCGTTTTGAACAAATCTGCGTGCACATTTACGCAACAGTGCGCCGATTTCCCTTTCAAGGGAACGCACACCTGCTTCACGGGTATAATTGTTTATTAAAAACAGCATTGCTTCGTCATCAAGAACAACGTCGCCCTCTGCCATACCGTTTTCCTTTAACTGCTTTTTCATAAGGTGGTCTTGGGCAATATGCAGTTTTTCCACATCGGTATAACTCGAAAGTTCGATAATCTCCATTCTGTCACGCAAAGGTGCAGGTATGTTTTCAAGGGAATTGGCTGTGGTTATAAACATTACATTGCTTAAATCGTAGGGTACGTCAAGGAAATTATCCCTAAACGAACCGTTCTGTTCGGGATCAAGCACTTCAAGCATTGCGCTTGACGGATCGCCCCTGTAATCCGATGCCATTTTGTCTATTTCATCAAACAGGAATACGGGATTTACCGTGCCCGCCTGCTTCATTGAAGTGATTATTCTGCCCGGCATCGCTCCCACGTAGGTGCGCCTGTGTCCTCTTATTTCGGACTCGTCTTTAAGTCCGCCCAAACTCATACGCACGAATTTCCTGCCAACAGCCTTTGCTATGGACTTCGCCACGGAAGTTTTACCCACTCCGGGAGGACCTACAAGGCAAATTACGGGTCCTCTCATCGAACCCGAAAGAGCACGCACCGCAAGATATTCGATTATGCGCTCCTTTACCTTATCCATACCGTAGTGGTCTTCGTCAAGTATTCTGCGTGCATTGTCAAGGTCAAGGTTATCTTCCGTAGCCTTTTTCCACGGAAGTTCCGTCAGAGTTTCCACATATGCTCTGATTATCGCCGTTTCGGGCATTCCGGCAGGCATCTTTGACATACGCTGTAATTCTTTTTCCGCCTTTTTGCGTATCTCCGACGGCATTTTGCTGAGGCGAATTTTATCCGCAAGTTCTCTGTTCAAACTTTCATCCGTATCGCCCAATTCTTCGTGTATGGCTTTTATCTGCTCGTGAAGATAATAATCTCTCTGTGCCTTGTCCATTTGCATTTTTACTCTGCCCCGTACACGCTGTTCAAGCATAAATACCTGATTTTCACTGTTGAGGAACTTATAGAGTTTTTCAAGGCGCACAAGAGGATCTACCGCTTCAAGCAGTTCCTGTCTTAAAGAAGTTTCGTCCACAACGGCGGATGCAACCGTGTCCGCCACAAGACCGGGAGCACGCATTTCCTTTACCGCACGTACCACGTCCTCGGGTATCTTTTTGCCCGTTTTGGCATAAGTTTCAAGTTCGTCGGTAACAAGACGCATATGCGCTTCCGCATTTATCGGCTCATAATCAACCGTTTCTTCAATCAAAGTTATTTCACCAGTATAGGCTTCTTCCTCACAACGGAAATCTTCTATGCTCGCCCTTTGCAAGCCCTGTACCACTATACGTATGCCCTCTTTGGGAAGACGCATGGTCTGTTTTATCCGTGCAACCGTACCCACGGTGTATATATCGTCACTTTCGGGGTCTTTAACCTCGGGGTCCTTTTGGCTTACAAGGAATACCGTTGCATCCCCTGCCATTGCTTCGTCAATTGCCTTTACGGAGCGTTTACGCAACGCTTCTACGTTTATGGTCATATTGGGAAATACCACAACGCCTCTCAGCGGCAGTACCGTCATTCTCTTCTTTTCCATTTTTCTCTCTTTAATCGGCTCGGTTTTCGCCGTTATCTCCTTCCGTTTTATCACTTAAATCGGTGTTTTCTCCGCCGTTTATTCCGTTACCGTTCATAGGATTATTTTGCCCCGAACGTCGGATAAAATTACGTATTTTTTCCTCTATTCCGCTTTCTTTTTCAAGAATAAAGTAATCGCTTACCGCATAGTTCCACAGCATTGCATTAAGTACCGTTTGCACCGTTACAGCTATACAGGTAAGAATAATGGAAGCGGTTATATCCGTATAAGTTCCCACCGTCAACATAACCGTAGGCAGGATATAAGCAAACAGTACGGGCAACACAAAGTGAAGCATCTGCTTGAACTTTTTCTTACGTAAAACTTCAAACACGTACTGTACGGCAATGAACCAACGGCATCTTCCGCTTACGGATGCTATTACCGAATAAAACACGAGCATCATAACAAAAGATACTATAAATACCGCAAGTGCCAACTGCAACAGTGCACTGCCTACGTACGTTACCGTACCGATTTGCGCTAACGCACTTCCGTTTGAAGATGCCCTTAAAAATACGCCAACTCCCACAATTCCCGAATGCACCGTGCTTGACACATAGGAAAGTGCCCACGATGCAAACAAACCGAAGAATATTACGGGGAAACATCTGCGTAAAGAAAGTTTTATCAAATCCTTTAAATTATACTTTTTATCAAAGTAAAGATGCACCGCCAGCACAATAACGAATACGTCCGCAAACACGGTAAGAAGATATTCAAGCACCGCAAACACCGTATCGGTAGCGGATGCTTTCGTTTCGTTATAAGTGTACACGCCCGTCAGTATATCGGCAAATTCGGTAAAATAATTTTGATTGCTTAAATCGTCAAAATCAAATGAATCCACTTTGGAAAAATCCACCGCTATGCTTTTGCCGTTCACTGTGGCATTATAGCAGTTTATAATAAGAAGCGGAATTAAAACCGCCAAAACAAACTTAAAAAACAGTCCCTTGCTCTTTTTTATAAGTCCCGTCATATTCCCAAGGGACTTTTTTAACGTAATGCTCTTTTGCAAAACAGTACCTCCGTATCTCTACCGTAACCCCTTTTTTTATTTACGGTATCAAGTATATATAATACAAAAAATTTTGAATTCTGTAAAGCGCACAGGGGCAAAATCGGACAATTTTCACAAACATTTCCTCTTTCAATCTAATTTAAGGTTGCAAATCCGCCGTCTATGATGTATAATAGATTCGATAATTTTGTTTAAGAGGGTCTTATGAAAAAGTTTTTTACCGCATTTACCGCCTGTATACTGATTTTATTATGTGCTTGCGACGGTTCGGTTACACATATAGCCGAAGTTTCCCACGGAATAATGGGCGATGTTTCGGCTACCGCTCCCGAGGGTACTTCCGTTTTCGCTTCCGCATTGCTTGAAGCCACCGACTACGCCGTAAACGTAGCCGTAAACGATAAACTTAAAGCAAAACCGGAGTTTATTTCTTTTTATTTTTCGTCGGAAGTAATACTTTCCAACGAGGAAAAACAGATGATCAAAGATGCATTTTCAGTGTACGGTGTGGATATAACCGACGGCAAACGTTCTTCTCTTGACGATATCGACAGGGGAATAACAGTGGGGTTTGACTCAATGGAAAAGACACAGGTTAGCGATTGTGACCTTACCGTACCCATTCAAATATACTACGGCAGATACATTTACGTTTACTGCGCCGATTTTAAACTTGACGACGGTAAATACGTACTCTTCCGTTTTGAACAGTCATCCAAAAGCAGATATATTTTTTAACGGAGGAATAAAATGTTAACGGAAATCAAAAATGCCGTTGTAGTTACAAACGGCAGTGAAGAAAAACGTTCTGTTTTTTTTGAAAACGGAAAAATAACAAATAGCGGAAAAGCCGACAGAGTAATCGATGCCGAGGGCAAATATTTAAGCGCAGGTTTTATCGACCTGCATATTCACGGCGGTGCAGGTTTCGACTTTATGGACGGCACCGTGGAAGCATTTGAGAAAATTGCGGAATTTCATTCTCAGCACGGCACTACCGCTATGTGTCCCACAGGTCTCTCGGGCAGTGTGGAAGAAACCGTTGCTATGCTTGACGCTTACCGTGAAGCGGATAAAAAAGACCGTAACGGCGCCGACTTTTTAGGCGTGCACTTGGAGGGTCCCTACTTTGCTCTTTCAATGAAAGGTGCGCAGGACCCCAGATACGTTCATCCCCCGAAGAAAGAAGAATACGAACAGATTCTCAAAGCATCGAAAGGTTGTATTTCACGTTGGAGTGCCGCTCCCGAAATTGACGAAAACTACGGATTCGCAAAAAAAATGCAAGAAGAAAACATTCTCGTTTCGGCAGGTCACACAGATGCGGATTTCTATCAAATGACTGAGGCTTTTGAGCACGGCTACTCGCTGATGACACATTTTTATTCCCGTATGCCCTCCATATTCAGAGTAAACGGCGTACGCAAGGCAGGTGCGGTGGAAGCGGCTTACCTGAACGACTCGGTGGACGTGGAAGTTATCGCCGACGGTATGCATCTCCCCCTCCCCGTTGTTAAAATGATACGCAAATTCAAAGGTGTTGAACATACCGCCCTTATAACCGATGCTATGAGGGGTGCAGGCAGTCCCGACGGTTCGTACAGTATTTTGGGAAGCCTTGAAAACGGACAGAAAGTAATAATTGAGGACGGAGTTGCAAAACTGCTTTCCCGAGAGGCTTTTGCCGGAAGCGTTGCCACTACCGACAGGCTTGTAAGAAATGCGGTTAAATCGGGCATTTCCCTTGCCGATGCGGTGGCTATGGCTTCTCAGACGCCCGCACGGATCATCGGCTGCAAAAACAAAGGTCTTATCGCCGAGGGTTACGATGCGGATATCGTGCTCTTTGACGAAAACATAAATATCTCCCACGTATTTATACGGGGCAAACAGGTAAAATAATCAAAAATACTGCACACTGTCTTTCGGAAGATAATGTGCAGTATTTTTTCGTTGTGAAAATGCTGAATTTTTAAATTCTTCGATTCTGTCCTACGGCGATTTTTCGCACGGTGTTTTTAAAAAAAGCATCAGTAACAGGCTTTATATCAAAAAAAAAAAAAAAAAAAAAAAACAGATAAAGACCGATTTATTTTTGCAAAAAAAAAGCGAAGTTTTTCAACTCCGCTTTTTATCTTTAATTCAGTTTTCGGGATGTTCCGCCACATTTTCGATTGCCTGTGCGTGGATACTGCTCTTACGTTTAACGTTGCCGTCATCTGTATGTTCGTGACCCTTAAACGCTATTTTCAGGAATACGGGGCAAAGTATCGAAGTAACTATTATCAGAAAGATCGTTGCTACCAACGGGTCAATGCCCAAAACA
>CAZBLS010000083.1:0-6545 GCA_964492705.1 uncultured Oscillospiraceae bacterium
GGGAAAAGGCTTGCAGATTATCTCGGGATACCCTGTTACGACCATCAAATAATCGAGGCGGTGGCAAAGGATACCGATATGACCGAAAACTTTGTTGCAGGGTTGAGCGAAAAATTTTTACACAGTTTCTATCCTGCTACCATAGGTAGGAATTTCGGTGGAAGTTATTATGCGGTAAATCAGTCGGTACAGGTTGCGGTTGCCGAGCACGAATTTATAAAAAAAGTTGCTAAGGCGGGCGATTGCGTAATTGTTGGCCGTGCCTCCGATGAAGTACTGAGGGATAAATCGCCTTTTTCGCTTTTTGTGTGCGCTGACGATGACTCTAAAATCGCACGTTGCAAGCAAAGAGGGCAGGACGGAGAAAAACTTTCCGATAAAGAGATATTACGCAAGTGCAAAGATATAGATAAGGACCGCCGTAATTACCGCAGTTTGTATTCTGCGAAAAAATGGGGCGAAGCATCTTCTTATGACCTTTGCGTAAATACGTCGGGAAAAGAAATAAAGGAACTTGTACCTGCAATTGCGGAATACATTAAGGTATGGTATGGAACAAAACAGAACTGATAAAAAAGAAAACAGAGTTAAACTTTACGGTGTTATCGTAGGCATAATAACGGCACTGTTGCAACACGGAATATATTTAGGTGCATATAAACTGTCTTGTCTTGTGGGCAGAGAACCTATATTGCCGAAAATTTCGGTAATCGACGATGTTATTCCCGTTATTCCGCTGTTCGTTTTGCCCTACGTTTGGTCATATGTTTATTGGCTTATGGCACCAATGGCAGTTTCAAAATGTTCCAAGCATCATTTTGTAAATTACCTTTGCGCATATATGCTTTCCTGTTTTGTTGGGGCGATGATAATCGTTTTTCTGCCCACGTATATGGACAGAGTTGCCGAGGGACTTTATGAAATCGACGGGTTCGGTGCAAAATTACTGAACTTTTGGTATTCCCTTGACGGCGGAGAAACGGCATACAACCTGTTCCCGAGTTTTCACTGCATCAACAGTACGGTATCCTATTTAGGCGTAATGGGGCGCAGGGAAGTTCCCAAAGGTTACCGCATATATTCACTGATAATTACGGTGCTTATATACATTTCCACCGTAACGGTAAAACAGCATTACGTGCTTGACGTATTAGGCGGAATTGCGGTGGCAGTACTGTGCTTTACTCTGTGTACGAAAGCAGATGTGGCAAAGTATATTTTAAAAGAAAACAAAAAACGTGCCGAATGTTAGTAAATCCCGATAAAGTTGACTTTATCGGGGTTTTTGCAATCGGAATTATAAGGTTTTAATCTCGCACCCCGTGTAGTAATGCAAAAGTATTTCTCGGTAGTTCTTTCCGTTTTCGGCAAGTGACTGTGCACCGTGCTGGCTCATCCCAACACCATGCCCGTATCCTCTTTGGGTAAAAGTAATGTTGCCGTTTTCCGTTTTAAATGTAAAATCGGTTGAACGCAGTGAAAGTGCGGTGCGCAATGCTGTGGCTTTAACCGTTTTATCGCCGATTTTTACCGTCGAAACTCGGCCTGCATCGGTATATGAAATGATTTTTATATCAAATCCGTCTATACTGATGCCTGAAAACGAATTTCTTATTTTGCTTAAAAACTCTTCTTTTGTAAAGGTAACGTCCTTTGTGTATTCGCTGTCGGAAGTATTTAACGGCGAGGTAACGCTTACAAGATAGGGTCTGTTTCCGCCGAACACCGAAATGCAGTCCTCCGTGCGGCCGACACTGGAAGAATGGTATAATGCACATATGGGCATATCTTCATATATCAGTATTTCTCCCGTAGTCGCATTTACTGCATTCTTTATTGCACTTAAATAGGTTTCATATTTATTGCCCCACTGTGACTGCATAGCAGTATAATCTTTATAGGCTTGGCAGTGCTTATAATCGGTGCAGATATCTCCGCCTTTTGCACAACCGCCGTTTTCTTTCTTATATATTAAATAAGTGCGTGCGGCTACTGCCTGTGCTTTCAGGGCCTCTTCACTGTAAGTGGGTGAAACTTCTCCTGCAACCACACAGGTAATATAATCTTCCAATTCCGTTTTGTGAATTTCACCGTTCACATTTACTTCTATATAATTTTTTTTGCTTTCACCTTTGTATTCGCTTTTTTGGATAACGGTTATTTCCGCCTTTTTGGGAGAGTGTTCCACGTCAACTGTGAAAACTTTTTGCGGAGTATATAAGTAAATGCAAAGGGATAAAATAATGCTCAGCGATAAAAGGGAAGCAATCATTTTAGTATTAAACAAGATAACACCGCCTCAATCGATAATATACGGAGTGCCGTAAATGCGCATTTCTCCGGAAATATACGTTTGCATAAAAATATTTCCCTTATAAATTGTATTTTTGTTTTTAGAAGAGTATTCGCAAATAACTTTTCCGTGAGGAATCTGTTTTGCATCGGCAATGGAATCGACCTTATACACAAAAAAGTTATCGCAAACCCATGGCGAAGAGGAAATATATTTGCTTTTTTCAGGTAATACCACGTACACTGTGTTGGGCGTTTTGCCTAAAATGGGCAAAGTGAACAGTATATACAGGATAAGCACGGCTATAATCAAAAAAATAATAAATTTTTCCATAAAAAATCTCCTTTGAACAATTATTGCCAAAGGAGATTTTTTTTATACGTTATTTTGATGAAATTACCGTTTCGGTAAATTCTCTGTTGCTACGAGTGTTTTTTAGGGAAGAAATGATCTGTTCAACGGCACGGTCACTGTTTTTGTCATCCGATGATTTCCTTAAAATGTATGCACATTCAAGTTCTTCGGGTGTAAGAAGCAATTCTTCTTTGCGTGTGCCCGACTTATTTATGTCAATTGCGGGGAAAATTCGCTTTTCAGCCAGGCGTCGGTCAAGATGCAATTCACTGTTGCCCGTACCTTTAAATTCTTCATAGATTATATCGTCCATTCTCGAACCCGTATCCACAAGGGCGGTGGCGAGTATGGTTAAACTTCCTCCGTTTTCTATATTGCGTGCCGCACCGAAAAACTTTTTCGGTTTATAGAGCGCACCGGGGTCGATACCGCCGGAAAGCACTTTTCCCGTTGGGGAGATAACAAGATTGTATGCTCGTGCAAGACGGGTGATACTGTCAAGCAAAATAACTACGTCACGCCCGTGCTCCACAAGGCGCATTGCTCTTTCCAAAACCGCCTCGGCGACTTTTACGTGATTTTCGGGCATTTCGTCAAAAGTTGACCAAACTACTTCGCCTTTAACCGAGCGTTGCATATCGGTAACCTCCTCGGGACGTTCGTCAATAAGCAGTACCATAAGTTCGCATTCGGGGTGATTGGTTTCAATAGCCTTGGCAATGTTTTTTAAAAGTACCGTTTTTCCGCTTTTGGGCTGTGCCACGATCAAACTGCGCTGACCTTTTCCGATAGGCGCAATAAGGTCAATTAGTCGCAGAGAAATATCGTTTCCGCCGTTTTCAAGGGTAAGCCTTTTGTTGGGATAAACGGGAGTAAGGGATTCAAAACGTCGTCTGCGTGCGGCAATGTCGGGACGCAAGTCGTTTACCGAAACAACGTACAGCAGTGCCGCATATTTTTCGCCCTCTCTCAAAGGACGGGTTTTGCCGATTATTTTATCGCCCGTACGCAAATTGAAACGGCGTATTTGCGAAATGGAAACGTAAACGTCCCGTCTTATGCCTTTCTTTGCAAACTCAAAAGGCGCATTGCGCAGAAAACCGTAGCCGTCGGGGTGAATATCCAATACACCGCAACAGTCACCGCAGTCATTTGAAGTCAAAATTCCGCTTACGGCAGGATTGACTTTTTCTTCCTTTTCAATGGAAACGGGAGCATCGGGATCGACGTATTCATCCTTTTCAGCTTCGCTTTGCTTTTCTTCCAAAAAAGCGACGATTTCCGCCTTGCGTGCGCCGGAGGGCAATGTGATTCCCGCAAGAGCGGCAAACTCTTTTAATTCGGTTAATTTCATTGTTGAAAAATTTGTTGTGTTCACTGATAAAAGTCCTTTAAATAAGATTTGAAAACAGAATTGAATAAGAAAGTGTATGCAATATAAACTTTGTAAAAGTATAGAACAAAAGGAAAATTTTGTCAAGGGAGAAAAAATTCGAATTATGATTATCAGTCGGTAAATTTTGGTGGGAGGAAGAAGTTTGTTTAATGCATAAATGCCCCGTTGATTATTTTGGTAAAGCGTGTTATAATAAGAGCGGTAAGATTACTTCGTAATCTTTTCAGCCATACGGCAACTGCGTGCACCGCACGCACCGCCCCATTGAAAGGCGTCGCAAAAAAAGAGACGGTTAATTTCTTCTGTTTCGCAATAAAGTGAAAAACACAAAAGTTTATTTCGGCATATTTATTCGGTTTGGAGAATGAAAAATGGAAAACAGTTCTTATTTACGGGAAGATAATAAACGTTTCCCCGAAAGGTGGCAGGCTATACTTGCCTGCTGTTTGCAACAGCCGATAGTCACGGCTGTACTGCTCATAATCTATGCGATTTTGGGAACGGATTACGAAAGTCTGTTTGCAAGCGAATTCGGCGCTGATATGTTCGGCGGAATAATCTCGCAGTTTTTCGCAATAACGTTTATTCCGCTGATAATGCTATGCATAACGAAAAAGGACGGTGCATCTACTCTTCGTATAAAAAAACGGACGGATGCAAAACAGACGTTGCTTTTGCTTGTAATGAGTTTAAGCATATTCTTTTTGGCGCAGACGGCAAACGGAATATTCGTAACGGTGCTGTCAAATGCGTTCGGCGAACCGTCGGAAATCGCAAACATAGCCGAAGCGGAAAACGGAATTCAACTTATATTCAGCATAGCGGTAACTTGTTTGTTGCCTGCAATAGGCGAAGAAGTATTTTTCAGAGGATACGTTATGCGAGGCTATGAACGCATTTCGCCTGCCGTTGCGGTAATAATTTCGTCAATAGCATTTTCTCTTATGCACGGCAACGCACAACAGATGTGCTATGCATTTGTTTTGGGGCTTGTTATGGGAACCGTTACGGTGACTTCCGATTCCCTTTTGGCAGGCTCGGTTATGCATTTTACGCTGAATTTGCTTTCCACGCTGATTTCCTATCCGCCCGTCTACGAAAAATATCTGTTCTTTGCGGAGAATTTTTCCGTAATATACGGTTTTGCGGTTCTTGCTGTTTTACCGGCGGTGTTTATTGCATCTTTTGCATATTTTATCGTTTACACACGCAGAAAAAACAAAAAATTGTACGGGAAAGCCTTTGTAAGCGATATGGTGCGCCCTCAATACCTGAAAAAGCAGGGTGCGGTAAAGAATACGGCGGAAGTGCTTTGTTGGGTGTTCTTTGTGTTTATAAATATCGTTTCGGCGGTAAGTGTTTGGCGAGGTGTTTAAGTGGAAGTTAAAATAATTGCGGTGGGAAAACTGCAAAAGATGTATCTTGAAGCGGAAAATGAGTTTCTTAAACGGCTGACAAGATATGCAAAGTGTTCGGTAATCGAAGTGAACGATTCCGAAGCGCCCGAAAAACTTTCTCCTGCACAAAAAGAAGCGGTACAGGCGGAAGAGTGGCACAGAATAGAAAAAAAGATTGCGCCCAACGATTTTTTTATAGCACTTGATTTCAGCGGAAAGCAGTTTACAAGTGAAGAATTTGCGGAACAGTTGAGAGCGTGGCAGGGAATAAAGAACCCCGTTTTTGCGCTCGGCGGTTCACTTGGGTTTCACAAGGATGCGCTTAAAAGGGCGGATATGCGTATTTCTCTTTCAAAAATGACTTTTACCCATTCTATGGCAAGAGTTATACTTTTAGAACAGATATACAGAGGATTCAGAATAATAAACGGAGAGCCGTACCATAAATGACAGAAAAAGACGATTATTATTTTATGCAACGGGCGATTATGCAGGCAAAATGCGCCGAAAAGTGCGGAGAAGTGCCGGTGGGCGCTGTTGTGGTTAAAGACGGAAAGATAATTGCAAGAGGGTATAACCGACGGGAAACGGATAAAGATCCCACCGCTCACGCAGAACTTATTGCAATGCGCCGTGCGTCGAAGAAACTTAATTCTTGGCGCCTTTGCGGTTGCACACTGTACGTTACCCTTGAACCTTGCCCTATGTGTTCGGGAGTGATAATAAATTCCCGTATGGATAGGGTCGTTTTCGGCGCATACGATGAAAAGGCAGGTTGCTGTACTACACTGTATCATATGTGCACCGACGAAAGATTTAACCACCGTGCGGAAGTTTTGGGCGGAGTTATGGAAGATGAATGTGCATCCGTCTTAACCGAATTTTTTAAAAGCAAACGTAAAAAAATCCGATAAGGGAAATTTATTATGTATAAAATTTCAGTTCCCGTTATGAATAAAAATCTCAAAACGGCAGGAAGAGAAAAAAACGGCGGAAGAAAAAGTTAAATGCTCAACGGGTGTTTTTGGCAATGGGAACATACGAAACCGATTTTGACAAAAGGAAAGAGATTTTTGAGGATTTAAAAGAAAATACAGTATATTTT
>CAZBLS010000084.1:0-6524 GCA_964492705.1 uncultured Oscillospiraceae bacterium
GTATATCATCACAATCAAAATTTGCATCTACATTTCTAGAAGAAATGAGTGCCTACCTCTTCAAGGACGTACCTGATATTGTTTCGAATACACTGGGTGTATTTAATAAAGGCATTTATGCGGGTTTGAAAATTGATGGAAATCGTCACATTGAAATTATTAAAAAAGATGTCGATTTTTGTATTGGCAAAAAGATTACTATCACAATAGACAATCAACAGCCAACAACGTTGATACTTCCCGTTGTGGCTGTTGAAGTCAAAACCTATTTAGATGCTACGATGTTTGGAGAAGTTAAGTCAGCAAGTAAATCAATAAAGAGTGCCTCTCCAAATTCTCATACATATGTACTTATGGGACACAAGAATTTAGCAGACGAACATATTATCGCCGCAAGGCAAGATTCTGTGCTAAATGAAATATTCGTATTAAGAGCCAACGAACATTCGCCAATGGATGCACCTACAATATTTGATTATTGGAAAGAAATAAACACTGCAATTTCCGAACTTGCAAACGATGATGGGATTCATGTCCCTGGCAGATTGTTAAATCCGTGATAAATATTGAATGAGTTTTTCTGCTATTGCTTTTGCCAAAAGAGGAGGTACAGCGTTTCCTATTTGCTGGTATTGCGACAGATTCTTTTCCCAAGACATAGTTGTTCTTTTTCCAAGGAAAACATAGTCATCGGGGAACGACTGCAACCGTGCCCCTTCTCTTGCCGTATAATTGCGGTTAAGATAAGGGTGAACGAAATTACTTTGGAAACTTGCAGGAATAGTGGGAGATGGCTTGTCGGGGAAAGGTCTCATGTTGTTTTGCGAATAAACTTTTCCGCTGATTTTTGTTGCGTCTCCACGTTGTCTTTGTTGATATTCTTCAGCCACATCGGCAACTGATTCGCCAAAACCTATATGACTAAATCTTTCTATCAATCTGGGCGTATGACGCATTGTTACATGATTGTGCAAAACAGAACAGTTGCCCCTTGCCCATATTTGGTATTCCGTGGTAGGTTCTGTATCGTAAGAGGATTCCTCGTTTCCTTCTCCTGCCTGTATTTGGGGTAAATCCATTATAGCATCACGGATAGTAATTTGCTCATTTCCAAACAAAAAGCCACGCGGTTCTAATGCTTCTTTGTTGTAAACAATATCTTTTCTTAAACCGATAAAGAACACACGAATTCTCGATTGGGGAACACCAAACTCTGCGGCATTTAATTGAAAAATTTCCACATTGTATCCTGCTTTGTCGTATTCCTTGAGAATAACATCTTTTACCAACTCTCCGCTTTTTGTTACCATTGATAAAATTCCCGATACATTTTCCATTACAAAGAATTTAGGACTATAATGTTTAACAAAACGCACAAAATCCATAAACAAGCTATTACGAGGATCGTTTTTATCTCGGTTTCCGCTTAAAGAAAAGCCTTGGCAAGGCGGTCCGCCTATAATTCCGTCTATGATGGTTGATGGAGCAAGAAGATTATTGAAGTCAAATATTTGAGTTATGTCCTGCGTTACAACTTTTGTATGAGAATGATTATGAGCGTATGTTTCGGCTGCCCAAGCATCTCTTTCTACCGCAAGGGGGATATTGAATCCCGCCATTTCAAATCCGAGGCTCAAGCCACCGCATCCTGCGAATAAATCGATTACATTCATAGTATTTATTCCGGATGTAAATTCAAGTATATCGTTCGGAGTACAAGAGAGAAAGTTGCATATTTTTTCTATACTTTCCATTGATATGTACTCGTTTCGTTTCAATCGAGTTAAAATATTAGCGGAAACACCTGCGCCCCTAATCAGTTCATTTTGAGATATTTTTTTATCAATTAATAAGTGAAATAGTTTATCGTAGCAAATAGCCATATCTACTCCCCTTTCACGATATAATATATATTATCACGAAATCGTGAAAAAGTCAATTGTTTTTTTGCGAAATATATTAAAAACTTTTTTGAATTTTGATATGTTTCCTTTAACTGGCGGAAAATCAATTAAGTCACGAAAACTTCAATATTTTAGGGACGAAGGTTACTTTCCACCCATGGTTTTGAGATTTTTGGGCTTTACCCCCCCGTTTTGCAGACCTTTTGTAGTCTTGACCCACGTTGAGACGGTGTGTTTGCTGTCAAAGAAATGATATACGTTTAAAAACCGCAATAGATTTTGCTCAGCAAATATGTGTCTGCAGAAAAGGAGATTGCCTGTATGAAAAAATTGTTTCTTTGGACTGCTTTTGCAATAATTTTGATGCTTGGCTGTCCTTGGCTTGCAGTAAAATTTGCTGGCAGTGCGGGAATGGCTGTTTGCTTCATTCTGTTTTTTGCAATAAATCCTCTGTTTTCTGTCATTTGCGGTATATTCGCCGGTAAGGATTTCAATCATTTATGGGTTCTCCCGATTATTACCGCAGGATTGTTTTTAACGAGTACTTGGCTCTTTTTTGAAATGCAAGAAACCGCTTTCTTGCTCTATTGCGGTTCTTATCTCATTATCGACATTATTGCAACACTGATAAGTTTTTCAGTGAATAAGAAAAAAGCAACTTCCTATTAAAAACAGAAATCATCGGTAATATATTGTATTGAATTTCCGTCAGCCTATAACGACAACATTATTTTTGTCCTATATTAAAACGTTATGTTTAATATAAAAAAAATTATCGGATAAAAATGATATTCGGAATAAAAAGTCAGCCGTTCCATCAGACAGCCGAGAAAGGACTCCGCTATGAGTAAGACTATTGAATATTTTGACGTTTACGATTCTGCAATGAATAAAACAGGAAAAAAAGTTGATAATTTTTCATCTTTCGCCAACGGCGAATACGGATATATGGTGCACGTTATTATTCGTTGCAATGGCAAATACCTGTTACAACAGCGTTCATTAAGCAAGAAATTCTACGCAGGGCAATGGGATGCCACTTGCGGTAAAGTAAGCGCAGGCGAAAGCGGTATTGAGGGCGCAATACGCGAAGTGAAAGAAGAACTCGGTCTTTCCGCCGATAAAAACGAATTTACGCTTTTTTACCACGGCATATATCAAAACGCCGTACTTTTGGATATTTTCTTGCTTGAAAAAGATTTTAAAGAAGAAGATCTTGTTTTATGTAAAGAAGAAGTCGAAGCAGTTAAATTCTGTGATTTTGAGGAAACGGTTGAAATTCTAACTCCCACAAAAGGAGAAGATTATATAAATACGCTGTATAAAATAGAAAACGGCTGAAAAAACCGTTTTCTTTTTTTTATAATACAAAAAAGCAAAGCGCCTTTTTTTGCATTACGTTTAAAAATTCGCCACTCGGGTATACATCGGCAAAATTTTCCGCCCCTAGCAAAGTACCGTTCCCATAATGCTCTCAAATGCATTTCATTTTCAATTTTGTATACTCCGAATATGTGCAATTTCAAATATCGCAAAGCATTTAGATAATTACAAAAGAAGTGACGAAAAAATTTCCGTCACTTTTTGATATTTATTACAAGCAAAAGCATTATCTCTCTTCCAAATGGTAAACGCAGGTTTTAAAGTCGCCTTTGCCCGTATATATTCCGTACTCGGCAACCAATCCTTTATTGACAAGTACTGCGCCCGAAAGTACAATATTTTTTTCCTTAATGAAATATTTTTTATTTTCATTAAGTCCTTTAAAATGAATCCTATTCATTTTGAAATTAACGCTGTTTATTCTTTGATAAGTGGTGCAAACCGCTTTCGACTTATCCTTTGATACCACGTTAAATGTGAAATAATTCGAATTTTCGGGATTATCAAGGCGATAAAGGTCACCTGTAAGAATAAGGTTTTCCATTTCCTTATATTCTTTCGTCTGCAAGCGTATCATTTCCCTGTCTTCTTCCGTCCACTTTGACGTATCCAGTTCATAACCCGTTGCGCCTAAATGTGCGATGTCGGCACGGGTTTTGTACGTAGTTGTACGCCCAGTTTGATGATTGGGGCAGTCCGACACGTGGCAAGCCATTGACGAAAGAGGATAAACGTAACTTGTCCCGTACTGAATATGCGTTCTTGCTTCGGCATCAGTGTTATCCGAAGTCCAAATCTGCGGAAAATAATAAAGCACTCCGCAATCGAACCTTCCTCCTCCGCTTGCGCATCCCTCAAAAAGAATATCGGAGTTGCCGTTTACTATGCGGTCGAAAATATCATAGAGACCAAGTGCATACAAATGGGAAAACTCACGCTGTAACTCAGGCTCTCTGCCAACCGAGTAGAAATCGGTTGTATTACGGTTATAGTCCCACTTAACGTAGTCAACGCCCTCATTGCGAATAACGGAATTTATACTTTCAACAATGTAATCCCTGACATCTTCCCTTGTAAGGTCAAGCACGTACTGATTTCTTCCAAGGCAACTGCGACCCTTGCAGGCATTGATCGCCCAATCGGGATGTGCTCTGTAAAGGTCGGAATCGGGAGAAACCATTTCCGGCTCAAACCAAAGACCGAATTTAAGTCCTTTGCTGTGGGCATAGTCGGAAATTTCCTTTAATCCTCCGGGCAATTTTTCCATATTGGTGTACCAATCGCCCAAACCGCTGCGATCGTTATTTCGCACGCCGAACCAGCCATCATCAAGCACAAAAGTATCTATTCCCGTGCCAGATGTACCGTCGATAATAGCCTTTAATTTTTCGGGATTGAAGTCAAAATAAGTGGCTTCCCAGTTATTTATAAGTAACGGTCTGCTCTTTTTAACAAAATTAGGGTTAATAAGGTGTTCTCTGTAAGCATCGTGATACGCTCTGCTCATACCGCCCAAACCGTCGTTTGAGTAAACAAGCACAGCCTGCGGTGTTTCAAATTCTTCATTGGGTGCAAGTTTCCAACAGAAATCGTAATCGTTAATTCCGCCGGTCAAAAGCACGTCGCCGTCGGTAAGTCCCTCCGCTTTAAGCACAAAGGAAGAAGAATAAATAAGGTTTACTCCAACAACTTCGCCTTGGTCTTCATCCGCATTGCCCTTTAAAAGTGCCATAAACGGATTTAACACAGCCGAAGAAGAACCTCTTTTTGAATCAACGGAAACAACGCCGTGATGTACGGGAATAATCTCTTCACTGCGTTCACTTGCCCACGCCCCATGAAGTGAAAGAAATCTGTAATTGTTTTCCGGCAAAGCAAACGCAAAAGAGTATGCCCTATTAAGGGTAATTTCCTTATCCGAAAGATTTTTGTAAACAACATTTCTCGCTATAATATCGCAATCGTCAAATACGGTATAGTAAAGATCCGCTCCGAATTCTTTGACCTTATCAATAAGATGCACCACAAGCGTCTGTCCGCCTCTCATAGACGGCATCGTTTTCAATGAGTGTTCATCTGAAATCTCATAAGAATCATAGAGCAATTCAAGACCTCTGTCACCCATTTGATTTTCAAACTCGACCGTCGATTCTCTGTAATCGCCTGTTATGCCGAAAGTAATTTCGGGTTGAAAACTGATATAACTCCTGTACGGATTTAAATTTTCACTCGGCACGGTGGCAACACAGGAATTAGCACCGTAAGATACCATATATCTTAAATCGTCGTGGGGAATTTTTTTGCCGAAATACGTATGCTCCGCACATTTAAGATTATTTATTAAAAAAGCGTATGTAACACTTTTGCCTTCAAGATAAAAATTCCCCGTTTTTTCATCAACAAAAACCGCCATATATTTCTCCTAAAAAAAGAGCCATTAAATAAAACTTTAATGGCTCATAAACGTTACTTATTTTTCCTCTTCTTTGGGAAGAAGTGCTTTTCTTGAAAGGTTTACTCTGCCTTTATCGTCGATTTCGATAACTCTAACCATTATCTTGTCGCCTACGTTTACAACGTCGGTAACTTTCTTAACAAACTTATTGTCAAGTTCGCCTATTCTGCAAAGTCCCTCTTTTCCGGGAAGAAGTTCGATAAATGCGCCGAAATCCATAATACGTACTACCGTACCGTAATAGGTTTCACCGACTTCTATTTCTTTAACGATATCGTCGATCATCTTCTTCGCTTTATCGCCCGAAGCCTGATCTACAGCATAAATTACAACAGTACCGTCATCTGAAATATCGATTTTAACGCCTGTTTCGGCAATAATACCGTTGATAACCTTACCGCCCGTACCGATTACTTCACGGATCTTGTCCACGTCAATCTTAAAGGACATCGTCTTGGGAGCATAGGGTGAAAGTTCGCTTCTCGTCTCGGGAAGAGTTTCAAGCATCTTGCCCATTATGAACATTCTTGCATCTTTTGCCTGTTTAAGCGCACGTTGAAGAATTGCTCTGTCAATACCCTTGATTTTAATATCCATCTGTATTGCGGTGATACCGTCCTTGGTACCTGCAACCTTAAAGTCCATATCGCCCAAGAAGTCTTCAAGACCTTGGATATCGGTAAGAACCTCAACCTTGTCACTGCCTTCTCTGGTATCTTTAATAAGACCCATAGCGGCACCTGCAACGGGTGCTTTAATCGGAACGCCCGCATCCATAAGCG
>CAZBLS010000085.1:0-6421 GCA_964492705.1 uncultured Oscillospiraceae bacterium
CGTTCAGCCAAAGCGCCGTGACCGATTTCACGTCTGCCGGGTGCACGGAGAGGTTTGGGCTCGCCTGTTGCATAACCAGGCATATTGTACTGATGCATATATCTCTTGCTTGTTTCGCCGTCGATACCGTCAAGTTCCTGTACGTCACTCAAAGGACCGAGTGTAGTAAGAGTCATTGCCTGTGACTGACCTCTGGTGAAGACAGCGGAACCGTGTGTGCGGGGGAACATACCCGTATCGCACCAAATGGTACGTATCTCATCGGCTTTTCTTCCGTCGGGACGAACGCCCTCATCAAGAATTTTGTTACGCATAACTTCTTTCTTTATATAATAGAGCGAATCGGAGATATAACGCTTTGAATCGGGATAAATCTCGGCAAAATGCTCCTGAACTTCCGTTTCAGCCTGTTCTTCTCTGATTTCTCTCTCGTGACGGTCGAAAGTATCCATAACCCAAACAATCTTATCGTAAGCATACTCACGTACCGCTTTGTCGATTTCTTCGGGGATGTGATAAAGATCCATTTCGAGTTTTTCTTTACCGATCTCGTTTCTGATTTCTTCCTGCCAAGCAACGATCTTCTTGATTTCCTCGTGAGCGATCATAATGCCTTCAAGCATCTCGTCCTCGGTAACTTCCTTGGCACCTGCTTCAACCATCATAACGGCATCTTTCGTGCCCGAAACGGTAAGGTGAAGCCTTGAAACTTTCCTCTGCTCTGCCGTGGGATTAAGCACGTATTCGCCGTCGATAAGGCCAACCGTTACCGCACCTGTGGGACCTGCAAAGGGAATATCGGAAATAGTAAGGGCAATAGACGAACCGAGCATTGCAAGTACGTCGGGCATATTGTCCAAATCAACTGAAAGGCAGGTGGCAACTATCTGAACGTCATTAAAAAGTCCCTTGGGGAAAAGAGGACGGATAGGTCTGTCAATAAGACGTGAGGTGAGTATTGCTTTTTCGCTTGCTCTGCCCTCTCTGCGGATATATCCTCCGGGAATCTTACCTGCCGAATACTGTTTTTCTTCAAACTCAACGCTCAGAGGGAAGAAATCCATACCCTCTCTGGGCTGCTTTGACATCGTTGCCGAAACCATAACTACCGTATCGCCGCAACGAACTACACACGAACCGTTTGTCTGTCCGCAGTATTTGCCGGTTTCCACGGTAAGTTCTCTGCCGGCATATGTCGTTTTGAATTGCTTAAATTCCATTATATATACTCCTTTAATTAAAATAACATATTAAAAATCCCTTTTGGGGAATAAAACTGCTTTTAAGAATAAAAGCGGATACGCAATTATATCCGCTTTTATAATTACTTTCTGAGACCGAGTTTTTTAACAACTGCTCTGTATCTCTCGATATCTTTTTCTTTAAGATATGCCAAAAGACCGCGACGCTGACCTACCATAGCAAGCAGACCTCTGCGGCTGTGGTGATCCTTCTGATGGGTCTTCAAATGCTCGTTAAGGTGATTGATGCGCTCGGTGAGCAAAGCAATCTGAACCTCGGGAGAACCCGTATCGGAATCGTGCAGTTTGTTGGCGGAGATGATCTCTGTCTTTTTAATCTTGTCCATTTTATTTTCCTCCTCAATTATTTACGCAAACGCTTATGGTCACAGTAAACCGCCGGAGATGCGAGTAAACCGAGAGCACAGTTCTACGTATGTATGAATTATACCACGCTCTTTCGATATTGTAAACCTCTTTTTGCTTATTTTTACCTTATTTTTTCAAAAAAACCATTGCATTGCTTCAAGATATTTGGTATAATCTATAAGAACTATTATCTTAGGAGAAAAATTATGGATTTAAACGTTTTTAAAAAGAATATCCTCTGCCCCACAAGCAAACTTTGCTATCCGCAAGAGGTAAAACACGTTTTCGGTAACGTAAGCAATGCCGAAAATATTTTAAACGGAAGCGAAAACACCGTCCGTCTTGTTTACGACGGCGACGTTGCTCCCAAACTTATTTTGGATCTCGGTCCCTCTTCCACGGGCGGATATCCCGTATTCAAAATACGTTCCCACTCCGGTACTCCCGTAGTTCGCCTTGCTTATTCGGATTGGTACGATTATATGATGGACGGAAAATACGGTGAAAACGGTGATTTTGCAAGGGGATGCTGTAAATATTTGGGCGTTGAACTTCCCGTTCTTCCCGGCGACCCCAACAGGTTCAATCTTTTTACAGTAAACTATGACGGAGAATATATTTCACCCCTTATCCAAGGTCAGGAACGCTGGCTTATGATAAAACTTGAAACTCCCGATACGTATGTGGAAATCGAGTATGCCTACATTTACTATACTTCCGACTTTTCTTCGTACGACGGCGGATTTGACTGTTCTGACAAAGACCTTACAAAACTTTGGTACGCTTCCTGTTGGACTTGCCAGATTGCAACCATAAACAACTCACAATCTTGGGACACACTCAACTCTACACTTTTGCTCCGTGCTCTTGCAAAAGGAAACGATGCCGGTATTTACAAAAACGGTCTTGATTTTACCGATTATACCGTTTCCTTTAAAGGCTCTATCGCCCACAATCCTCAAATGACGTCTGGTATAGGCGTTCTTTTAAGAGCAAACGGCATAAACGGCGGTTATGCTGTTTTCTTAAATGAAGACAGTACGGTTAAAGCATATTTACGCAAAGACGGCGCTTACACGCTTATAAAAGAAGCAAAAACCGACTTTACCGTTTCGGATAACCGTTGGTACGGTATCTCCGCACAGTGCAAAGGCGACAAATTTACATATTCTGTTGACGGAAAAACCGTTTTGGAATTTACCGATTCAACTTACGCTTGCGGTACGTTCGGCTTCTGCCAGACCACCGAAAAATGGGCTTGTGCAAAGGACCTTAAAGTTACAAGCGGTGATACGCTTCTCTTTGCCGATTCTTTCGACAGCACCCTTGATGCATACGAATTTACCCGTTCCGCTCCCTTTGTTTCCGATGGTGCAAAGCGTGACAGGCTTCCTTGGATAGGTGACCTCGACTGGGCAGGCAGGAATATTTACTATGCATTCCGCAACTTTAACGCTATGCCCGAAACTTTACGTATGTTTGCTTTCCACCAAACTCCCGAGGGCTACGTTTGGGGAACTTGCTATCCCGAAAACACGAAAAAACCCGAGATCGGCGATTACGGATATTACGAATCCGATATTTTCTCCGCCTGGATCGTTCCAACTCTTGCGGACTATCTTCTCTTTACCGGTGACAGAGATTTCTGTAAGGAAATTTATCCCAACATAAAAGCAGATGTTGAATACCTTTGGCGCTTTGTTGACTCCGACGGTCTTTTCAATCAGCGTTACGCCACAAGTAAGGGACTTTGGGATCACACGCTCCACGATATGGGCAAATTTACTTACAATAACCTCATCGTTTCCGAAGCATTCGGCGAAGCATCTTATATCGCCCGTGAATTGGGTTTTGCGGAAGATGCCGATCTGTTTGAAAGCAGAAAGCGCACCGTTCGCACTGCAATTAAGAAGAATTTCACTTCACCCGAGGGATATCTTACAAAGAGTATAACCGACAGAGATATGTGCGAAATGGCAAACTCCCTTGCCCTTTCGGTCGGATATTTTGAAAGTCGTTCCGATGCCAAAGCCGCTCTTGACGCATTGCTTGACAGGACTCCCGGTCACGGCAAAATCACCGCACTTATGATAAGAGGTGCGTATATGTACGGTTTCGACGAAGAAGCACTTAATACGCTCCGTCAGCCCGGCTACCGCTACGTGCGAGACAACGAAGATTTCATCGTTTACGATGCTCTTGACAATCCCAATTTCGATTTTGCTTCTCACCATATGCACCCTGCCAACTGGATTAAGGCCCTTAATGACCCGAGGGGTCCTCAAACCACTTGGGAATGTATGACCTATCCCCCGATAAAAGATGCCAAAGGCGAGGCTTGGGGTGACAGATCCCATCCCGACACGGCAGTTGCGCATATTCTTACGGGATATGTTTTGGGTGTTCTTCCCGAAAAAGCCGGTTTTGAAACATTCAATGTTCAGCCTCACACCGCACTTGTATCTTCCGCAAAAGGTATCATTCCCTCAAAATACGGCGATATTGCAGTTGAGTGGACAAAGAACGGTGACGAACTTACTCTTGATATAAACGTAAACGGAACCGCAGTTTTGAACACCGTTACCATTCCGAAAAAGGATGCAAAAACCTGCAAAGTTACCCTTAACGGCAAAGATATTTCTTCATCTGTACTTTTTCAGTAAAAAAACGTTTGTTATTAACTCAAAAATGTGGTATAATCAGTTAGAAAAGGAGTGATGTATATGAAGAAAATAATGGTTAATCTCAGTGCTTCCCAACAAATTAAGGAATTTGTCAATATTTTGAGCAAGTATTCCTTTGATATGGATCTGCGTTCGGGGAAATATCTTGTTGATGCAAAAAGCATTCTCGGAATATTCTCTCTTGACCTTTCCAAACCTGTTGAACTTGAACTTCTTACCGAAGATACAGAAGAAACAGATAAATTTATGGCTGACATCAAGCCGTTTATCGCCGAATAACTTTTAAGGAGATACGGTCGTATCTCCTTTTTTTGAAAGGTACGTAATGAATTTAAACGAAGTATCATTGGCTGTTATGTATCTTTTGCAAGAAGTCGGTATTCCGCTAAATGCCGAGCAAATAAGCCTTGCATTTGATGAAGACAGCGGTTACACCTACATTGCCGTGGCACTTGCGGTAAACAGTTTAACGGAAAAAGATCTTCTTTCCATAAACAAAGAGGAAAACGGAGATTTCTATTCTCTCACCCTTAACGGACGTTTGATTTTGTCAAGGTTGAAAACCGAGATTAGGAATTCTCTGCGCAAGCATCTTTCACAGTATGCGGAAGAAAACTATTCTTCCCTGCGCCTTTTATCTAAAACGGATGCCTATATTTCGCCTTTCGGTGACGGAAAATATCAGGTAATTCTCCGTTCCTTTGATAAGGATATGCACTCCACCGACGTATTTATTATGACCGAGGACTTGACCGAAGCCGAGCGTATGGTTGAAAATTGGAAAAAATATGCCGATGATGCCGTATCAGCCCTTTATTTGGTTTTAATGAAAGATAAATAGGATAAGTAAAAAAGACGGGTGATCCGTCTTTTTTTCATACTTTTAATAAGTCCGTATATCAAATAAAGTTTTCCTTTCGACAAAACGTATAATTATCATTTTTCCGTTGCCTTTTATAACGTTCCATCAAAAATTCTATGAAAGCGTTCTTTTAGAGAATTTTCCCTATAACGAAAAAAACGGCAGAAAATCTTCTGCCGTTTCGTATAAACTTTTTGCTTATCAAACCACGCCGTAAGCGAGCATTGAATCGGCAACTTTAAGGAAGCCTGCAATGTTTGCACCTGCAACCAAGTTATCTTCCATACCGTATTCTTTTGCGGCAGCGGCAACATTTTTGTAAATGTTCTTCATTATACCGTGGAGTTTTTCGTCAACTTCTTCAAAGGACCAAGAATATCTCATTGAATTCTGGCTCATTTCAAGAGCGGAAGTTGCTACACCGCCGGCATTTGCCGCTTTTGCGGGAGCAAACAGAACGCCTGATGACATAAATACGTGTATCGCTTCGGGAGTTGAAGGCATATTGGCACCCTCTGCAACAGCAGTAACGCCGTTGGCAACAAGCGCTTTTGCACTCTCCTCATTGATTTCATTCTGCGTTGCGCAGGGAAGAGCAACATCGCATTTAACAGTCCAAATACCGGAGCATCCTTCAACATATGCAGCATCGGGATGATAGTTGAGATATTCTTTAATTCTCTTTCTCTCAACTTCTTTTATCTGCTTGATTGCATCAAGATCGATACCGTTTTCATCAACAATGTAGCCGTTGGAGTCGGACATAGCAATAACTTTTGCACCCAGTTCGGTGGCTTTCTGATTTGCATAAATTGCCACGTTACCCGAACCGGAAATTACAACTTTCTTGCCCTCAAACGACATACCTTTTGCTTTAAGCATCTCATCGGTAAAGTAGCAAAGACCGAATCCCGTTGCTTCTTTTCTCGCAAGGCTTCCTCCGTAAGTAAGACCTTTACCTGTAAGAACGCCCGTAAATTCATTGCGGAGACGCTTGTACTGACCGAACATATATCCGATTTCCCTTGCTCCCGTACCGATATCACCTGCGGGCACGTCGGTATCTGCGCCGATATGTTTAGAAAGTTCCGTCATAAAACTTTGGCAGAAACGCATAACTTCCATATCACTCTTGCCTTTGGGATCAAAGTCGGAACCGCCTTTGCCGCCGCCGATGGGAAGACCTGTAAGGGAGTTTTTGAAAATCTGCTCAAATCCGAGGAACTTAATAATGCCTTCGTATACCGAGGGGTGCAATCTGATAC
>CAZBLS010000086.1:0-6065 GCA_964492705.1 uncultured Oscillospiraceae bacterium
TTTGGGTTTACGGTATAATAACCTCAAACGGTCGGCGGTGGAACGCCGACAAAAATGCTGTCGCATTTTAAATTTAAAAATTTCGTTTGAGAACATTGAACCTTTAAAACCGTCGCACTGCGGTGCGACAACGGCAACGCCGTAACAAAGGCTTACGCCTTTAATTTTACGGTATAATAACCTCAAACGGTCGGCGGTGGAACGCCGACAAAAAATGCTGTCGCATTTGATTTTGCATTTGATTTTACCGTATTGTATTCTCATAATATCACAAATCAAATTGATTTTAATGTTTTATACACAGGTACTTACTTATAATTATGTATAAAAAATAGGGGAGGGATCGCTACGGACAAGTTTTCACTTGTATCCGATTTTAAACCTACGGGAGATCAACCGCAGGCAATAAAAAAATTGGTAGACGGCATAAATGACGGCCTTGCATCACAAGTGCTAATGGGCGTTACGGGTTCGGGAAAAACATTTACAATGGCAAATATAATAGCGCAAGCGAACCGTCCCACGCTGATTCTTGCCCACAACAAAACACTTGCGGCACAACTTTATTCCGAATTTAAGGAGTTTTTTCCCGAAAATGCGGTGGAATATTTTGTTTCATTTTACGATTACTATCAGCCCGAGGCGTATATTCCGCAAACCGATACGTACATAGAAAAGGATTCTTCCATAAATGAGGAAATAGAAAAATTAAGGCACAGCGCAACCTGCTCGTTGCAGGAGCGCAGAGATGTTATAGTTGTTTCGTCCGTTTCATGTATATACGGTCTCGGTGACCCCACGGCGTATAGAAATATGGCAATTTCTCTGCGACCGGGAATGAATTTAAGCAGGGACGGATTACTGAAAAAACTTGTGGATATCCAATACGAGCGCAACGATGCGGATTTTGCGAGAGGTACGTTCAGAGTTAGGGGCGACAGCGTGGAGATAATCACCGCAGAGAGAAGCGACAAGGCGATACGCATTGAATTTTTCGGCGACGAGATTGACAGAATATGCGAAACGGAAGTGGTTTCGGGGCACGTTTTGTCTACCCTTGCCCATACGGCGATTTTCCCCAACACCCACTATGCGGCGGACAGGGAACGGATTTCGGAAGCACTTAAAAATATAAATACCGACCTTGAAATTCGCCTTGAAGAGTTTGAAAAAGACGGAAAACCATTGGAAAAAGAACGCCTTGAAGGGCGTACAAGATATGATATCGAAATGATAGGCGAGATAGGCTACTGCTCGGGAATAGAAAACTATTCAAGGTATCTTGACGGACGCAAGCCCAATCAGCCTCCGTATACGCTTCTGGATTATTTTCCCGACGATTTTTTGACTTTTATTGACGAATCCCACGTTACGGTACCTCAAATGAGGGCGATGTATGCAGGTGATAGGTCAAGGAAGCAGATGCTTGTGGATTACGGATTTCGCTTGCCGGCGGCTTACGATAACAGACCTTTGCGTTTTGAAGAAGCGGAAAGCAGACTCGGGCAAACTGTTTATGTTTCGGCAACGCCCGCCGAGTATGAAATCGAACGCTCGGGCGGAGAGGTAGTTGAGCAGATAATCCGTCCTACGGGATTGCCCGATCCGGAAATCGAAGTGAGAAAGATTGACGGACAGATCGACGATTTGATAGGCGAGATAAATGCGGTTACGAAAAAAGGGTACCGCACCCTTGTTACCACGCTTACAAAACGTATGGCGGAAATGCTTACCGACTTTTTAAATGAAGCCGGAATCAGGGCGGAATATATGCATTCGGAGATACATACCCTCGAAAGGGTGGAGATTTTGCGCAATTTGCGTATGGGCAAGTTTGATGTGCTTGTGGGAATAAATCTTCTGCGAGAGGGACTTGACTTGCCGGAAGTTGCCCTTGTTGCCATACTTGATGCGGATAAAGAGGGATTCTTGCGTTCGCACAGGTCGCTTATTCAAACGATAGGCAGGGGTGCGAGAAACGCCGAGGGCAAGGTAATAATGTATGCGGATAATATGACCGATTCGATGAAAGAAGCCATTGACGAAACTCGGCGCAGACGGAAAATTCAAACGGAATACAACGAAAAGCACGGTATCGTGCCCAAAACCGTGGTTAAACCTATTGCCGACCTTATCGAAATCACGGGTACGGTTGTTAAGGAAGATTCCGTAAAAAGCGGAAAAGACCGCATAAAAGAATTGGAAGAAGAGATGTTAAGGCTTGCCAAAAACTTGGAGTTTGAAAAGGCGGCAAAAATAAGAGACACACTTAAAATGCTCTATGGGGAAGATTAGATGAGAGACAATATTATTATAAAAAATGCAAAAACCCACAACTTAAAGGGCGTTACGGTGGAAATTCCCCGTAATGAACTTGTGGTATTTACGGGACTTTCGGGTTCGGGAAAAAGTTCGCTTGCTTTTGATACCCTTTATGCCGAGGGGCAAAGGCGATACGTGGAAAGTCTGTCTTCCTATGCACGTCAGTTTTTGGGGCAAATGGAAAAACCCGACGTGGAACTTATCGAGGGACTTTCGCCTGCAATAAGTATCGATCAAAAGACCACCAACAATAACCCCCGTTCAACGGTGGGCACGGTTACCGAAATTCACGATTATCTCCGCTTGCTCTATGCGAGGATAGGTGTGGCGCATTGCCCGAAGTGCGGTAAGGAAATAAAAAGACAGTCGGTGGACCAGATAGTGCAGGCGGTGCTTTCAATGCCCGAGGGTACAAAAATACTTGTACTTGCTCCCGTAATACGGGCGAAAAAGGGCGAACACGTGAAAGTGCTTGAAAATTTGCGCAAAAACGGATATATCCGTGCAAAAATCGACGGGGAAGTGCGTGAACTTGACGGCGAGGAAATTAAACTCGAAAAAACGTTAAAGCATAGTATTTCAGCCGTTACCGACAGGTTAATCGTGCGTGAAGATATACGGTCAAGGCTTGCGGATTCCGTAGAATCTGCCCTGAAATCGGCGGACGGTCTTGTGATTATCGACAGGCTTGACACAAATACCGAAATACTGTTTTCGGAAAATTATGCCTGTCCTGACTGCAACGTGAGTATAGAAGCGCTTGAACCGAGACTGTTTTCCTTTAACTCACCTTTCGGCGCCTGCCCCGAGTGTTCGGGTATCGGCAGTATAATGACGCTTTCGCCCGATCTTGTGGTAAGGGACGGAAGCAAATCACTGCGAGAGGGAGCAATTCACGTGCCGGGGTGGTTCGTAATGGGAACCGATACGATGAATTTTATGTATTTTTCGGGTCTTTCCAAGCATTACGGATTTTCTTTGGACGTGCCCTATGACAGCCTTGACGAAAAAATAAAGAATATCATCCTTTACGGTTCGGGTGACGAGGAAATAGAGTTTTCGGTAACAACAAGCCGTCATTCAAGGTCATTTGTGCAACCTTTTGAGGGGATAATTCCGCAAATTCAGCGCAGGTATAACGAAACGAAAAGCGAGGGCGTAAAACGGGACTTGGAACAGTTGATGACCGAGTCGCCTTGCCGTGCCTGCAACGGCAAACGTTACCGCCCCGAAGCACTTGCTGTGACGGTAAACGGCAAGAATATCCACGAGCTTTCGGATATGTCCGTAAGCGAAATGCATAAATTTATAAATAATCTTGAACTGAAAAGCAAGGATGCGATGATTGCCGAACGTATTGTAAAAGAAATCGATTCCCGTCTTTCGTTTTTGGAAAACGTGGGACTTGAATATCTTACCCTTACCCGTTCGGCATGTACGCTTTCAGGCGGTGAAGCACAGAGAATAAGGCTTGCCACACAGATAGGTGCGGGACTTATGGGCGTGCTGTACGTTTTGGATGAGCCGAGTATCGGACTTCACCAACGTGATAACGAAAAACTTCTTGCTTCCCTTAAAGGGCTTCGGGATCTCGGCAACACGCTTGTTGTGGTGGAGCACGATGAAGAAACTATCCGTCAGGCGGATTTTGTGGTGGATATAGGACCGAAGGCAGGCTCCGGCGGAGGCGAGATAGTCTGCGCGGGAACACCCGATGATGTGGCAAATTGCGAAAGATCCCTAACCGGTGCTTATCTTTCGGGTAGAATGAGTATTCCCGTGCCGAAAAACAGGCGCAAGGCTGAAAAATGGATTACCGTTGAAAAGGCGTATGCAAATAACCTAAAAAACATAACGGTAAAATTTCCGTTGGGAGTTATCTGTGCGGTTACGGGCGTATCGGGTTCGGGCAAAAGTTCACTTGTAAACCAAGTTCTCTACACAACGCTTGCCCGTGAACTTAACGGCGCACATTTTCCGCCTGCAAAATGCAAGGGAATAAAGGGACTTGAAAACCTTGACAAAGTGGTGGTTATTGACCAAAGTCCCATAGGCAGAACTCCTCGGAGCAATCCCGCTACTTACACGGGCGTTTTCGACCATATACGCAATCTGTTTGCACAAACGCAGGATGCTAAAATGCACGGGTACAACAGCGGAAGATTCAGTTTTAACGTTAAGGGTGGCAGATGCGAAGCCTGCACGGGCGACGGAATAATAAAGATCAATATGAACTTTATGCCCGATATTTACGTTCCCTGCGAAGTGTGCGGAGGCAAGAGATATTCAAAGGAAACTCTCGAAGTCCGCTACAAAGGCAAGAATATTTACGAAGTGCTCGATATGACCGTGGAAGAAGCACTTGCGTTCTTTGAAAATATTCCTCAAATACAGCGCAAGATACAGTTGCTCTACGATGTGGGACTCGGATATATTAAACTCGGTCAACCCTCCACGATGCTTTCAGGCGGTGAAGCACAGCGAGTTAAACTTGCCACCGAACTTTCTCGTAGGGCGACGGGCAAGACGGTTTACATTCTTGACGAACCCACAACGGGACTTCACACCCACGATGTTAAGCAACTTATCGGCATTCTCGATAGGCTTGCGTCGGGCGGAAACACCGTTATCGTTATCGAACACAATCTTGACGTGATAAAAGTTGCGGATTGGTGCATAGATATGGGACCCGAGGGCGGAAACGCCGGCGGAACGGTTATTGCCGAGGGTACTCCCGAGGAAATTGCACAGAACGCAGTAAGCCATACAGGCAGATTTGTTAAAAAGATTTTGGAGGAGCAAAAGTGAGAAAGCGAATCAAAGATTTGATGTGGGGACTTGCGGTAATTGCCACAGGTGTAGGATATTTGGGTGAAAACGTAGGTTGGTGGACAGGATTTAAGGATGTTTTTGCCGAAATTTGGCGGGCAGTGTTTATTATTTTGATTGGACTTTCGGTACTTGTTGATGCACTTTCGCTGTTCGGCGTTATTGTTTCCGCAGTTGGAGTTTATTTGCTTATTTCAAGGTTTGTTCCCATTGCGAGCGTAGGTGCGGTGATAATTCCTGTATTTATAATTGCCGTAGGATTATCGCTCATTTTCGGCGGAAAGAAAAGAAAAAAGACCGTACAGGGTGAATTTGAAAGCAAAACCGTATTTGACGGTAAAAATATGAAATTCAACGGCGAAATCAAAGACGGTACAAGTTTGGAGGCTGTGTTCGGCGGTGTAAAAGCGGATTTTTCAAATTGTACGGTAAACCGAAACATTACGGTTTATGCAAAAAGTGTATTCGGCGGAACGGAAATTATTCTTCCCGACAGCGTCAGTGTAACACTTTCGGGAAGATCAGTCTTCGGCGGTGCCGACAGCAAAAGACGGGAAGTACACGGAAATGTATTTACCGTGCATATCGTATACGAATGTATCTTCGGCGGTTTGGAAATTAAATAATTTTTTAGCACGCAACCTCGGTTGCGTGTTTTTTTGCACCTGAGAAAAAAAGAGTATGAACATTTCTGTACATATGGAGAAAAGGAAAAATTCAACACATATACTGCTAATCACTGCAATTATACGTTTGTAACCGATAATAATATAAAATTCAAATTAACACTGACGGATAAATGGAAAAAAGGAAAACCGACAGAACAAGAAAAAATACCGAATGCTACTTCATATAAAGACGAATATTCAGAAGAGCACAAGGAATACACAAAACGGTATTCGCCCAAAAACACG
>CAZBLS010000087.1:0-5892 GCA_964492705.1 uncultured Oscillospiraceae bacterium
GGATATAACAGCCCCCTCCTAAGGGGCAGTTGTGGGTTCGATTCCCGCAGTGTGTACCAAAAGCCGAAAGGTCTTACATTTGTAAGTCTTTCGGCTTTTTTGTTGTGAAGATGAACGGTTAGATTTTTTGGGGTTAGTGGGGATGACGCATCTGCGCAAAACAAAAAATCTCTATTGTATGCAAGCAACTTTGCTTCTGAAACTTATTGACCGATACCGCAGTATCTTCATATGCATTTGTTTTATCTTTCCGCAATCTCTATATCACCACTTTCCATTTGAATATTAGTATAATTATACCTTGTCAAAAACTTTCAACAAAAAATCTGTTACTTTTTTCCGTTTCGCCAAATGGCAAAGATTTTAGAATCTCAATAATAGTCACTTTGGATGCGTCCATCAAGAAGTTTTTCGGTCACTCTTTTGTGAAGTCATTTTAAAATTTTTCCACAGAAGATTTTTCCGCATTTGCAATGTTTTTGATTTTCTTTTTTATATCATCAGAAAATATTTCTTATCCTTTTTGTAGCCATATTTTTTTCGTTACTAATATTTAATTAACCTATCTCAATCCACAAAGCAGGGCGAACAGCACGATTAGCGGAGTTGACAAAGTCGCCGAACTCGAAGACGTCGCCGACATCATTGACGCAGGTGGCACGAGTCCGATTGCTGCCGGGCGACCGCAACCACCACCTGCAATTGTCATTGTATCTTTCAGAAGCGCCATTGGCAACCGCATATGCGGTCGGTTTACATTCTCTTGTACTATTCGAGGTAAAATATTTATCCGCTTCGGTAAGGCTTAACAAGAATACCTGATCCCGTGTTGCATTGCCCGGCTTCGTACTGTATGTGGGATTCTTTTCTGCAGATACTGTGACCGTGGGGATTATAGTCATTTCGTCGGCAGAAAATGCAGAGCTAATAAAATCATTATTCAGCCATTTACGAAGTTCGCAGGTCTCCCAAGTAACGTCGCTATAAACTGTTTTGTATTTTTGGCAGTCAAGAGCATATTTGCTGATTAAAAGTTTCTTTCCGTCATTTTCATCAAGCACAAGCCACTCGATATCTTCTTTACCATTTTCGATGTTATTATCCTGTTCGTATACTCCGAATACCACGTAATCTCCGATATTAGCATTTTTTATATTTGACATAAGATAATTAAAACGTGATTTTTCAGCGTTCTTATAGCTGTCCTTATAACCGTTTAATTTGCGAAAAGCATTTTCCGCCTCATAATATTTTTTTGATTCCATAAGCGTTTCAGCTTTATGATATTTTATTTCCGGTATGATTTTGTTGTTAAAAAGTATAACTGCTAAACACACACATATTGCGCAGATACTTACAACGTATATCTTTTTTAGAAACTTTGTTTTACGTTCTGCTTTGTCAAAAATGCTCTCTGACGCCTCATCTTTACACTCCATAGCCTTGATATAATTTTCGTTACTTTTATATTTTCTGAAAATTAAGTTTTTGGCAATTAGTTGCTTGATCTTAAGATCCGCCATCATTTTTCCGAGATAAGCATCGTAGTTTTTTGGGTCACTTTGCAAGATCTCATCGCATTTTCTTGCCGCAGAAGAAAAACTTCCGTCTTGTAATAAAGCGAATGCTTCTTCAATAAGCTTTTCATTATTTGCACCGCTTGACGGCAGAATATCCGCCTTTCCGAAGTTGATTATTTTCTCTATTCCTCTGACAAGGTCTTGCATAGCTCCGATCTTTGCAATATTTTGAGCCTGCAAGTGTGAAAACGCTTCCGGGAAGTCGTAAGGATCCATATTTGCGTATACCGGAATAAGGACTTTAGAATCATCTTTCTTTAAAAGCTTCAAGTAACGGGTCCACTCATTTCTTACCCAAACCGCATTTACATATTCGGGCTTTGTACCCACCGCAAGCATAACTTTAGCTGTGTTTAACGCCGAAAAAATATACGGTTCATACTCTTGACCTAACTTATCCTCAAGCGTTATTCTCGCAAAAAACACTTTTAATCCCTTCGCGGTCAAGACATCATATATATTTTGTGCTATTACGCTGTCTTCTGTTCTGTCGCCGTTTTCATCACTTTCTTTGTAGCAAATAAAAACGTCAAACGGGTTTTCATTCTTGACTTTTTCAAGGATCCTTTTTTGAATTTCTTCGATTCGTTTAGCTTCGAACTCATATATTTCACGACTGTTATAATCTGCGTTTTCTATTGTCGCAAGATAATCGCAGTCTTCCGTTACTGCTTCGTATGAGGCACGGTGGCAAGTCGGTATTCTTTCAAATGTTGCGGGGTCTTCAATATACTCGATTCCGTATTTGCACAGTACCATTCCCCAATGTGCCTCAGCCTCTTTGTCATCGAGATTGATTATTTTTTCGTATATTTCTTCGGCCTTGTCAAACTCCGAATGAATACGAAGTCTGTTAGCACGAATAAAAAGATTTGCAATTGCTTCATTATTATTTTTCGGTAAAGTCTGTTTCGTGCCGCAATACTCACATTCGCAGATTGTCATATTCTCGGTAACATTCAGATCTCCGCCGCACATCTTGCATTTAAATATCGTCATTTCACAAATTCCCTTTTCGCATATTTATTTGAACGCCTTACACTTGGCGTTTCTTTCCACTATCAAATTAACGGTTTCGTCCACGGCAGTTTTAACATCATCCAAAGCACCGCTCTTGACCGCTGTTTTAAGCTCGGACATTTTCACAAGGATCTCATCTTCAACCGATGATAACACCGGACAGCTTTTGGGGTCGGAATATTTAATAGCCTCATAAACCTTTTTGCATTCCGCTTTGATTTCAGCCGTTTTCGCCCTTTGAACAAGTGTATCAGCATCAACTGTCAGCATTTTAACAAACGATGTTTTTTCCTTTACTTCAATATCGATACCGTTTACGTTTTCCGCCGCCGCACTTGCCTTTATAAGGGAAACAGTATTAAATGCCAAAACTGCAAAACACAGTACTATTCCCACCCAATTGGGAAGATTTGGAACGACCATACAAATTATGCCGAAGAGCGTTGTTAATACAACTCCCGTTCGGCTGATACGTACAAGCGGAATATTATAGAAGAATTTTTGCGTATTTTTTGCACTGAATGCGAAATACGCAACGGCAAGTTGCCCCAAAAAGGCAATGGATATAAAAATATATCCCGACCAAAATGCGCCTGCGAACTTGGAAAGACCCATTGCTTCGTTGGGAGTAACGAACACCGCTATATTAAATATTGCAAAAAGCAAAGCCCAAATTATTGCATAGTATTTGAAATTCTTTTTCATTTTCAAGATCTCCTTTAAAGTTTTTCACCGCATTCAAGGCAGAATTTTGCATTTTGAACCGTCTCGCACCCACATTTGGGGCAAACGGCAACTAATTTAGATCCGCACTCGGGGCAAAACTTTCCTTTTGCCACCGTTTTACCGCATTGGGGGCAAAGAACCGTATTTTCGGCAAAAGAAACTTTTTCACCGCATTCAAGGCAAAACTTTGCATTTGACGGAACGGTCGCTCCGCATTTTGCGCACTTTAAATCCGTTTGATTTAACGCACCGTTAAGGGCACTTCCCACAGTGCCTGCAACTGCGCCGCCAACGCCTGCCATAGTACCTAATCCCACGCCCAAATTAGTAAACTGACCTACCGCTTCGTTACGGGCAACTTCACTTGCAACATCAAAGCCGCGCTCCTGCTGGTACGTATAACCCTCTTGGGCACGCTTTGTTGCCTGTGCCTGCGAATCAATAACAACCTTTTGGGCTTCGGTCTGCGCATATATCAAATCTGTTTGCTGACGGAGTTTTGCTTCGGCAATATCCGCATACTGCCTGAAATGAAGTTCCTTAAACTTTTCGTACTGCCTGTCGCCGTCGGGTTTAACAACGTTCGTCACAAAGAAAGTTTCAAGAGCAACGCCGTAATCGGCAAAATCGGGTACAAGCAAATTCTTTATCGAATCGGAAAACAGCGTGAGATTTTCATCGATTTCAAATATACTTACGGAATTTGCCCTCATAACCTGTGCAATATACGTTTTAACCCTCGTCATCAAAAACGAACGGAAGAATTGAGCAAGTTGTTGCTGTCCCAAATATTTTTCCGTGCCCACAAGTTTTATAAGAAGTTTACGGCTGTCTTCGGCACGCAAACTCATTTCACCGCTCGCACCTATGGAAAGGGGAAATCCGTAAGTCTGCTCCATATACTGTACTTTGCTGTCGGTCCCCCATTTTATATTCATCTGCTCGGTTTTATTTATAAAATAAACTTCGCAGTGGAACGGTGTTTCGCCGCCCGTCGTGCGGTTTAAAACCTTGCCGATTTTAGGAATATTTTGCGTTTCGAGAGTATATCTGCCCGGTCCGAACAGGTCAAGCGCTTGCCCGTTCATAAAAAATATGGCTTCCTGACTCTCGTGAACAATAAGCTGGGTTAAACTGTTGAAATCTTCGCAGGGATGTTTCCAAATAAAAGTACCGTTATCACCCTCGTACTGTATTATTTCCGCTATTTTTGACATTTTTATGCCTCCTAAAATCTTATTTTGACAACTTTTTCACAATTAAAGAAAAAATTTTTCCGTAAGCCCACTCAAATAGCCATCGTACGGTAACTGTCAAGTTCACCGCTCTTATACCATTTGTTAATGCGCCTTATTCCCGCAACTTTTACCTTATCACCCTCGCTCGACATAACTTTTTTTATAAGATTACGTGCGTAATTACGTGTGTTTTTTTCTTCGGTTTGCTCTTCACTGTCGGTAAGATATATTTTCTCTTCTTCTATATCCGTAATTCTCGCCGAACTTTCTTTTTCTTCGCCGTCAATTGCATAGAGCCAATAAGTCTTTTCCGTTTTTTCTTCGGAATTTTCATATTCGGTAATAATAACCGTTGCGGTAAAGTCATCATTTGAAAGATAATAAATTTCCTTAAATTCCAAATTCTTAAATTCCAAAGAATTGATTTCACGTAAAATGTATGGGATATTTGCACATTTGGATAAAGCAAATTTTTCACCTTCTATCGCTTTCTTTTCCCCGTCGTCGGCTATGTCGTACGCCGTCTCATAATCTCCTCTATCACAAAAATCGTCAACCGTATTAACACTTTGGGCAGCCATTATGCCGACAACCGCCGCCACTATGCAAACAATCGCTATAATTATTTTTACAACCGTACTTTTCTTAACACTCATTTTATTCTCTCCGTCCGATTTAGTTTTTTTCTCACAGTTACATCCTGTATTTTGCAGGCAATCCGTGTGAACGATCTGTCCGCAATCGGGACAAAACTCCACCTTATCACCGTTTTCAATCATTTTCTTGCAAATTCCACAAAGATTTTCAGTTCCGTCACTCATAAATTTATCTCCATTTCGCTCTTCTTGCACCTATATAAGTGCAACAATATGGTAGCACAATATTAAAATATAGTCAACAATTTTTTGCACCTATATAGGCACAAAGCAGGAGGATTTTATGAACGCCGTAACCGAAAAAATAGTTGGGCAAAACATCCGCAACGCAAGAGAAAAGGCAAATATGACACAGGAGGAAGTATCGGCTAAACTGCAACTTTCAGGATGCGATATAACAAGAAGCGCCGTGGCTAAAATCGAAGTGGGTCAGCGCCACCTCTACCCCGACGAAATCATATTACTTAAAGAAATTCTGCATACCACCTACGACGAAATTTTTGATATTTCATCACAAAACCAAGTTTCGGCATAAAGAAAACCGACATAACCCAACACTTGCATACTACATTGGAAATACATAAACAAACACCGCCCCAAAAAAACTCGGGCGGTGCTTTGCTACGGGTTGATAAGGCAGTATAGAAACTTATTACATCTGTGGCATTGCAA
>CAZBLS010000088.1:0-5856 GCA_964492705.1 uncultured Oscillospiraceae bacterium
CTTCGGGCAACTCTCCCGGAAACGATATGCGTTTTTATTGGGAAAAGACCGAGGCTTACCGCAACTTTGCCAATAAAATATGGAATGCATCGAGATTTGTTAAGATGAATCTTGACGGGCTTACTCTCCCCGATATTAAGGATGTTGAACTTGACGGCAGTGACAGGTGGATACTCAACCGTTACGAATCCCTTATTGAAAGCGTTACCAAGAGTTACGAAAACTACGAACTGGGTATCGCCGCACAAAATCTTTACGATTTTATTTGGAGCGAATACTGCGATTGGTATATTGAACTTACCAAACCCCGTCTCTACGGCAGTGACGAAAAGGCAAAACTTACCGCTTGCTGTGTTCTTAACTTTGTTCTTAACGGCACTCTTAAACTTTTGCACCCTCTTATGCCATTTATTACCGAGGAAATTTGGACTTCGCTCCCCGATACGGGCGAAAGCATTATGATATCTTCTTGGCCCGAGTACGATGAAACTCTTGCCGGAGATACTTCGGACTTTGAAGCGGTTATCGAAATAATCAAGAGTATACGTAACTTGCGCGCGGAAATGAACGTTCCCGCAAGCAAAAAAGCGGATATTTTGATTCTTACCCAAAGTGATCTCTCTTCTTCGGTATCGTACATTGAAAAACTTGCCTACGGCGAAAAAGTCATTTTCACCGATAAAAAACCCGAGGACGGCAGATATGCTTCGGTTGTAACGAGCCGTGCTCAGTGCTTTATTCCTATGGGCGAACTTATCGATTTTGAAAAAGAACTTGCAAGGCTTGAAAAAGAAAAGCAGACGGTGGAAAACGAAATTAAGAGAGCTTCGGGCAAACTCAATAATGCCGGATTTGTTTCAAAAGCACCCGAAAGCCTTATAAACGCCGAAAAGGAAAAACTTGAAAAGTACACCGAGATGCTTAAAAAGATCGGGGAACAGATCGACGCCGTAAGGAGGTAAGAATGAAAAATCTTCTGCCTACCGCAAGGTTTGACAAAATCTGCGATATTCCCGAGGACTTTCTCAAAAGCATTAAACTTGCGGTTTTGGATATGGACAACACCGTTGCCCCTTGGCACACCGATACGGTAAGTGAAAGTACTTCTCTTTGGGTTAAAAAAGCACTTGAAACGGGTATAAACGTTGTTCTTTTTACAAACAGCAAAGGCTCCAATGCCGACAGCATAGGAAAAAAATTGGGTATTCCCGTTTTCAAAAACGCAAAAAAACCCTTTAAAAAGCAAGCCGAAATTCTTTTGCGCACTTTCTCCGTTGCGCCCGAGGAAACTTTGTTTGTGGGAGATCAACTTTTTACGGATATCTCCCTTGCAAACAAACTCGGCGCAAAAAGCGTACTTACAACACCCATTTCTCCCAATGAATGGTGGTGTACAAAGGTATTTAACCGTTCAAGAGAACGGATAGTATACCCGTTTCTCTTTAAAAAATAAATTTTTAGCCGTTTTATGCGAAAAGAAATATACAAAATCGCAAAAATATGGTATGATGAGGTATGGATATGTTAGATACGTTACTTAACAGATTTCCCGATATAAAAGGATACGTAGTTTCGAACCCTGCAGACATTTTTCATCTTACGGGTTTTTACTGCGTTGACAGTCTTTTACTGTATTCTTCCGACCCCGTTCTCGTAACCGACAGCAGGTACGAAGTTGCCGCAAAGTCAGCATCCTGCCGTACGTATATTACGCCCTCGTCTTACGCTGCGGGTGTAGCGGAAAAGGCAACCGAACAGGGCTTGGATGTTCTCGGTTTTCAGGAAGAAAACCTGTCTGCTGCGGATTATCTGTTTTTTGTAAATAAAGGATTTGCATTAAAGCAGACCGAGGGTATTTTTACCGATATACGCAGGACAAAAAGCGAAAGCGAAATAAGCAAGATACAGCGTGCGCAGGATATTACCGATAAAGCGTTTGCTTCTTTGCTTGAATATATTAAACCCGGCGTTACGGAAAAACAGCTTAAAGCCCGTCTTGAATTTTTGATGTTTGATTACGGTGCCGACGGTCTTGCTTTCGATACTATCGTGGCTTCCGGCGTAAACGGAGCAAAGCCCCACGCAGTTCCCTCGGATAAGAAAATAGAAAAAGGCGAATTTATTACCTTTGACTTCGGCGCAAGATTGGAAGAATACGATTCGGATATGACCAGAACCGTTGCTTTAGGTGAAATTTCAAACGAAATGGAACGCATTTACAATGCCGTTTTGGAAGCGCACGAAGTTTCGGCAAGCATTCTCGCTCCCGACGTTATCTGCTCTCACGCCGACCTTGAAGCACGTAAAGTTCTTGAAAAATATGATTTGGAAAAGTACTTTACCCATTCACTCGGTCACGGCGTCGGTATTGAAATACACGAAATGCCCCGTCTTTCCAAAAAATTCGACCTTCCCCTTAAAGAGGGCGATATCGTAACGGTTGAACCCGGCGTTTATATTGAGGGTTTTTGCGGTGTAAGGACGGAAAATATGTATGCAATTAACCGTGACGGTCATAAAAATCTGACCGGTACGGATAAAAAATTGATAAAACTATAATAATATTACAGGAGGAATCACAAATGATTTCAGCAGGTGAATTCAGAAAGGGAATTACCGTGGAAATTGACGGCAACGTTTACGTTATCGTAGATTTCCTGCACGTTAAACCCGGAAAAGGTGCGGCTTTCGTACGTACCAAAATCAAAAACGTTATGACGGGACAGGTGCTTGAACGTACTTTCAACCCCAACGAAAAGTATCCCCTTGCTCACATTGAGCGCAAGGAAATGCAGTATCTTTACAATGACGAAGAACTGTACTACTTTATGGATAACGAATCCTATGAGCAAATTGCCCTTAACAAAGATCAGGTTGACGCCGCTCTTCCTTATCTTAAAGACAGTTTGACCGTTTCAATTAAATTCTACAAAGGGTCCGCTTTCTCAGTTGAAGCACCCAACTTTGTTGAGTTTGAAATTATCGATGCAGAACCCGGCGTTAAAGGCGATACCGCTACAAACGTTACAAAACAGGCTACTATCGAAACAGGCTATAAGGTAAACGTACCTTTGTTTGTTAACGTAGGCGACAAAATAAGGATTGATACCCGTACGGGCGAATATATGGACCGTGTATAACAATTTTTAGGAGGACTTTATTATGTCACTTGAAAAGAAAGTTTCTTATCTTGCAGGTCTTGCAGAGGGTCTTGATATTTCCAAAAAGACTCCCGAGGGCAAACTTCTTCTTGCCATAATCGAAACTCTTGAAGATATGGCTGACGAAATAAACACCGTAAACGAGTACGTTGACGAATTGGATGACGATCTTCTTGACCTTGAAGAATACGTTTACGATGACGAAGATTGCGATTGCGACGACTGCTGTGACTGCGATGACTGTTGCGACTGTGACGATTGCTGTGACTACGACCGTTGCGACGGCTGTGAGTGCGAGGGCGACTGTGACAACTGCGATTGTGAAGACGACTGCGACGAGTGCGAGTGCGGTGACGACGGTTGTTGTTGCTGCGACTGTGACGACGAGTTTGATTACGTTGAATACGAATGCCCCGATTGCCACGAAACAATATCATTCTCCGGCGATTTTGCCGAAAGTGAACTTGTTTGTCCCCATTGCGGTGCTAAACTTCAAACAAGATAAGTTTTCTATTTACGTAAAGCGGGCACTTGCCCGCTTTTATTTTAAATCTTTTTTTCGGAGTTCTTATGGAAAAGATAAATCAATCATTTTACTGCGGTGAAAGACCGCTTTTTAAAGCAAAAGACCTTATTATTGAAAACACCGTGTTCGGTGAGGGCGAATCTCCCCTTAAAGAAAGTAAACATATTGAACTTAATAACAGTATTTTTAAATGGAAATATCCCCTTTGGTACGCTTCGGATATTACCGCAAAAAACTGTTTTTGGGAAAATATGGCACGTGCAGGTGTTTGGTATTCAAATAACCTCGATATCTGCGACTGTGCCATCGATGCACCTAAAAATTTCAGGCGTTGCAAAAATTTAAATTTAAAAAACGTATCGTTTTCAAACGCTTCCGAAACGCTTTGGCACTGTGATAAGGTAAATATTGAAAACTGTACAGCCAAAGGCGACTACTTTTTTATGAACAGTAAAAATATTAAAGCGGATAATCTTACTCTTTACGGCAATTATTCCTTTGACGGAGTCGAAAATGCCGAAATACGCAATTCCAAACTTTTGTCAAAAGACGCTTTTTGGAACAGTAAGAACGTAACCGTTTACGATTCTTTTATTTCGGGTGAATATCTCGGTTGGAATGCCGAAAATCTTACGCTTATAAACTGCACGGTTGAAAGTTTACAGGGTATGTGCTACATAAACAATCTTGTAATGAAAAACTGCCGTCTTATAAACACAACGCTTGCCTTTGAATATTCGGACGTAGATGCGGAAATAACAGGCAAGATAGACAGCGTACTTAACCCTAAAAGCGGTGTTATCCGTGCGGATAAAATAGAATTTCTTACCGTAAACGAGGGTAATGCGAAAATTATCCAAACCGGCGAAAATCAGTGGTGAAATTTATGCAATACGATTTTGATTCCGTAAAAAACAGGCGCAACACAAATTCCCTTAAATGGAATGTTAAAGAAAACGAACTTCCTATGTGGGTTGCGGATATGGATTTTCCCACCGCTCCCGAAATAACGGAGTGCATCCGCAAGAAAACCGAACTCGGTATTTTCGGATATTCGGATATTCCCGAAGAATGGAGCAAAGCCTACGTTTCTTGGTGGGAAGAAAATCATAATTTAAAAATGGAAGAAGATTGGCTGATTTTTTCTGCCGGTGTTATACCCACAGTTTCTTCCGTTGTCCGTAAACTGACTTCTCCTGCCGAAAAAGTTGTTCTGCTTACGCCCGTTTACAATATTTTCTTTAATTCGGTTTTAAATAACGGCAGACAGGTTTCCGAAAGCAAACTTGTTTTCGACGGTGAAAATTATTCGGTAGATTTCAACGACCTTGAAGAAAAACTTTCGGATAAACAGGCAAGCCTTATGATTCTCTGTAATCCCCATAATCCCATAGGAAAAATTTGGGATAGGGAAGTTTTAAGAAAAATAGGCGACCTTGCGGTAAAATACGGTGTTACCGTTTTATCCGATGAAATACACTGTGATCTGACCGATCCGAACAGGGAATATATTCCCTTTGCTTCCGTTTCGGAAAACTGCAAAAACAACAGTATCGTCTGCCTTGCCCCCACAAAAACTTTCAATCTTGCAGGTATACAAACTTCCGCAGTTGCCGTTGCCAACCCATTTTTAAGACACAAAGTTTGGCGTGCGCTTAACACCGATGAAGTTGCCGAACCTAATATTTTTGCCTGTGACGTGGCGATTTGCGCCTTTACAAAGGGCAAAAATTGGCTTACGGAGTTGCGCTCGTATATTTACGAAAACAAACTTTTCGCAAAAAAATATATAGAAGAAAATATTCCTCTCTTGTCCTGCGTAAATTCTGATGCAACATATCTTATGTGGCTCAACTGCAAAAAAACGAATCTTTCGTCAGATGTCTTGGCAAAAAAAATACGTGAAGTCAGCGGACTTTATCTTTCAGCCGGAACATCTTTTTTCGGCGACGGAAAAGACTTTTTAAGGCTTAATATTGCCTGTCCGCGTTCTACCTTAACTGACGGCTTAAAACGGCTTGAATTTGCCTTGAATTCTATCTGAAACATTTTTATGCCGATTTTGATACCGTGTGCATAAAAGAACTTCGTTTTTTTACTTCCGTATACCTTTATATAAAAATGAACCGACCTCAAAAATCTAATTTTGAAGTCGGTTTTTCTGTACAA
>CAZBLS010000089.1:0-5751 GCA_964492705.1 uncultured Oscillospiraceae bacterium
TTATAATGCTATCCTTTATAACTGCACCCTCTTCGATTTGGACACCTCTGAAAATAATACTGTTTTCCACCGTTCCCTCGATTATACAACCGTCGGCAACCACCGAATTTTTAACTTCGGCACGCTCGCCGTATATGGTGGGAACTTCATCTTTGACTTTTGTATAAACAGGTTCTCCCGAATCGAACAGTTCACTGCTTATTGCCGGATTGAGCATATCGGTATTGCACTTATAATAAGACGGCAAACTGTACACCCGTCCTGCGTATCCCTCGTATTTGTATCCGTAAATATTCAGTCTGTCAAGTTCGTGAAGAAGCACGTCTCTTACGAAATCGTGTCTTCCCCTTGAAAGGCATCTGTTTATATGATACTCCAAGAATTCCCTTTCCATAAGATATATTCCCATTGATATTCTTGACGAAAAGGAACGTACGGGGTCCACTTCCATATCGGTGATTCTGCCACTCGGATCAGTCTTAATTCCCACGTGATGTGTAAGTTCACCGCATTCCGCCACATTATTGTACATAAGCGTTACATCCGCTTTGGTGGCTTTGTGCTGTTCGTACATTTCATCAAATGTGGTATTCATAATAATATTGCTTCCCGTAATAAGCACATATCGGCGTTTTGATGCGTTTATGTAACCTAATATACCGTTGAGCACATCAAGGTCACCCTGTGCTTCGCTGAAACCGTTTTCGGGCGGAAGTACCACAAGTCCGTGGCGCTTACGGTTAAGATCCCACGCCGCACCCGAACCCAAATGGTCCATAAGGGAACGGTAATGGGTCTCGGTGGGAATACCCACCCTGTCTATTCCCGAATTTACCATATTCGAAAGCATAAAGTCTACAAGTCTGTAACGGGAACCCACAGGCACTGCGCCTATGGGACGGTTACGGGTTATCTCCCCAAGTTCCAAACCGCTGTTACCTGCCATTATGATACCTAAAATATCATTCATTTATTCCGCCTCCCGTTATATCGGCTTCTATCATCATTTCACGGCCTACTTTTACGCCTTTGCCGATTTTAACTTTATCGCCTATAAGAGTTATTCCGTGAGAGCACATTTTGTCCTTTACCCAAGGAATATTGGGTTCGTCACTGCCGATAACGGCATCTTCGCATATAACACAGCGGTTGGATATTACCGCACGGTCAACTTTTGCGCCTTTTTTTACTACGGAATAAGGCAGAATTATGGAGTCCTTTACTTCCGCTCCCTCTTCCACTACCGATCCCGTAAAAAGAACCGAATGGCTTACGTTGCCGTATACTTTACATCCCTCTGAAATACAACTTTGCTTTACATTTGCGGTTGAGGAAATATAATGTCCCGGCCGTCCCTCGGAACGGGAATAAATTCGCCACGAATCGTCGTAAAGATTTAGTCTCGGAGCCTTGCCCAGCAAATCCATATTCGCTTCCCAAAGGCTGTATACCGTCCCCACGTCTTTCCAATATCCGTCAAAAGCATAGGCATACATACTCAATCCGTCACCCAACATTGCAGGTATAACATCTTTGCCGAAATCCTTGCTTGATTCGGGATTGGCTTCGTCCGCCGTAAGATATTTCTTCAAAATATTCCAAGAGAAAATATATACACCCATACTTGCAAGAGTGCTCTTTGGTTCTTTGGGTTTTTCGGCAAAATCGTAAATTCTGCCCTCGCTGTCGGCACTCATTATTCCGTAACGGCTTGCATCTTCAAGGGGAACGTTGAACACCGCAATGGTTACGTCTGCACCCTTGTTTTTATGAGCGTTAAGCATACTGCGATAATCCATTTTATATATGTGGTCGCCCGAAAGCACAAGTACGTATTCGGGGTCAAACTGCTCTATAAACGGAATATTTTGATATATGGCATTGGCTGTACCCTTGTACCACTCGCCTGTTTTCCCCTTTACGTAAGGTGGCAGAACATATGCTCCGCCCCGCAGTCTGTCCATATCCCAAGGCTGACCGCTTCCTATATAAGTATTGAGTTCCAACGGGCGGTACTGCGTAAGCACGCCTACCGTATATATACCCGAATTTGCGCAGTTACTCAGCGGAAAATCGATTATACGGTATTTACCGCCGAAAGGTACCGCAGGTTTAGCAATCTCCTTTGTAAGTGCGCCGAGCCTACTGCCCTGTCCGCCTGCAAGAAGCATAGCAACACATTCCGTCATTATTCTTCCTCCGATTTTTCTCTGCCGTAGAAAAGTACAGACAGAGGAGGTACGGTTACTCTTATGCGGTTGGGGAATTCTTCCGTACCGCTGTCAGTTGTAAGTTCCTTTTGAACCGCCGTCCCGTCACCGCCGTAGATTCGGTCGTCACTGTTAAGCAAAAGCGTATACGTTCCTTCTTCGGGAGCGGAAATCCAATAGTCGTAGCGTTCAACAGGAGTCATATTAACTATCGCAATTACCGTTTTATCATCGGAAAACCTTGCCATTGAATATATACTGTTGTCACTGTCATCGGCATTAAGCCACTTAAAGCCGTCCCAAGAACCGTCTTTTTCCCAAAAAGCGCTGTTATCTCTGTAAAGGGAAATAAGTGCTTTTGTAAAATGATACAGTCCTCGGTGAGTTTCGTACTGCAAAAGTTTCCACTCAATTTGCTCGTAATAGCGCCATTCCATAAACTGGCCTATTTCACAGCCCATAAACAGAAGTTTTTTGCCCGGATGCGTGAACATATATCCCAAATACGCTTTTTCGGAAGCGAATTTCTGATAATAGTCGCCGTTCATCTTATCAAGCAAACTCTTCTTGCCGTGCACGCATTCGTCGTGGGAAATAGGCAAAATATAGTTTTCGTTAAAGGCGTACATCATTGAAAACGTAAGGTCGTTGTGTATGCCTTTCCTGAAAAGAGGATCTGTCTGCATATATTTAAGGGTATCGTTCATCCACCCCATATTCCACTTATAGGTAAAGCCCAATCCGCCCTCGGAAACCGGTTTCGTAACGCCGTTAAAGTCGCTTGATTCCTCGGCAATCATCAGTGCTCCGGGGAACGTTTCTTCCACGGCGGAATTAAGTTCCTTTAAAAACGCAACGGCATTGCCGTCAATACTGTCAACGCCCCAACGGGGATTGCCGTAATCAAGATAGATCATACTGCTTACCGCATCCACACGCAAGCCGTCGATATGGAATTCTTTAAGCCAATAGATAGCGTTGGATATTAAAAATTCTCTTACGAAAGGCGAGGAAAAATCAAATTTGTACGTACCCCATTCGTTTACGCCGTTGTTGCCCTCAAACAGAGGACTACCGTCAAAAGAAGCAAGACCGTGTTCGTCCTTGGGGAAATGCGCAGGCACCCAATCAAGTATAACGCCTATGGAATTTGCGTGCATTACGTCAATAAAATATTTAAGGTCTTGGGGAAGCCCGTACCTTGAAGTAGGTGCATAGTATCCCGTAACCTGATATCCCCACGAGCCGTCATAGGGATGCTCGGCAAGGGGCATAAGTTCAATATGCGTATAGCGGTTGTCTTTTAAAAAATTTACAAGAGCATCCGCAACTTGACGGTATGAAAGTATTTCGTTATTCTTGCCTCTCATCCACGAACCCATATGCATTTCATAAATAACGGTGGGTTCGTTTTTTTCCGCCTTTTTGCCGTGTCTTACTCTCCACTGCAAATCGTGCCAACGGTATTCGTCAAAGTACGTTCTCGAAGCGGTCTTGGGGCGAAGTTCGGCGAACTTTGCCATAGGATCGGCTTTATAGTGCACTTTTCCGTCGGAAGAAACTATACGGTATTTATACAGGCATCCCGTGGGAACATTTTCGACATACACTTCCCATATACCGGTATCGGCAATCTTTTCCATAGGATCCGCATCTGCTTGCCAGCCGTTAAAATCGCCCACAACGCTCACGTTTACGGCATTGGGCGCCCACAGCGCAAAGTAGTATCCCTCAACGAGGCCGGTGCTGTTTTTTACGGGACGTGCACCCAACACTTCGTCAAGATTACGGTGCGTGCCCTCGCAAATGAGGTACAAGTCAAAATCGCTTATCATTTTGCTCTTTGTAAAATTTTCTTTTCCCATCGGTAGCCTCCTGTAAATTATATTTTCCGTAACCGAAAATTTCGGTTCTGTGTATATATTGTAACAAATTACTTTTCCTCTGTCAATACTCTAATTGAATTTATTTTGATTATATTCATTCTTTTTACACAAAAATTTGTATACAAATCGTTTTTTTCGCCAAAAATAAATCTCGGAGGTGTTATCGATGAATTTAGGATCCCTTAAAGACAGAACTCAAATGCACAAAAAGCAGACCTTAAAAAAAATATGTGCAGTGGGCGCAGTAGGATGTATGGCAGTGGTTGCAGTGGCTACTGCTGTAAAACTCAGCGGTTCGAATACGGTTGAAACGCCTGTTACGGAACTACCGAAAGCAACTGCGCAAGTTACGCAAAACAGTGCCGCGGTCACCGTTCCGAAAGCAACGGAGCAACCGAAAAAAGAAGAAAACACCGCAGTGGACGCCAAAGCCGACGAAGTAACAAAAATGCTTTTACCTATAAGCAAGTGTAACGTGCTTAAAAGTTATGCATCGGATATGCTTGTTTATTCCGGAACGCTGAAACATTGGTGTACTCACACAGGTCTTGACCTTGCCGCCGAAGAGGGAAGTGACGTTTTCTGCGCCCTTGACGGTACGGTCAAGTCAGTGGAAAACGACGAACTTATGGGAAACCGCATAACGGTGGAACACGAAAACGGCTATATCACCGTTTACGCATCGCTGAAAAATGTCGGTGACAGCATAAGCGAGGGAAGCAAAGTGTTGCGAGGGCAGTCAATCGGTACGGTCGGCACAAGTGCTTCCGAAGAAGCGGAAGACGGTGCACATTTGCATTTTGAAGTATTTCTTAACGGAAACAGCGTGGACCCTCAAACCTACTTGGGCGATTTGACTAAATAAAAAATTCGGGATTTACTTACGCAAAGGTAGATCCCGAATTTTTCTTATATACTGTTATAATCCCGTAGGCATTTTTGCTTTTTTACTTATGCAAACTTACTCCGTTCGACAATTTGCACCGACTGCCCGTTTCTTTTGAATTTATGCTTTCGGAACAAATTTTATAACACGGGCACGGAAAACCGCAGTTGACCGTTTTACATTAGGCACACATTAAAGTCGTTCCGGTGACCGAAAATCAAGATAACCTTAAAGCAACCAACCGAAATGTTACGTGCCGTTTGAACAATCGTTCCGCTCTGTCCGTTTGGGTAACCGCCCTCTTTTGTGCCGTTCGGGTAACCCTTTCGCTCTCACAGGTTTAAATTTTCAATTAAGTGCACGCATAACCGCAAGCAAAATAACCCCAAATCGGCAAACACACTGTTCTGTCCGTTTGGGTAACCGCCCTCTTTTGTGCCGTTCGGCAGCAAAAAACTGCTCTCACGGATATCCTGATATCCTCAAATTGTCGGCAAAGGCAGTTCTCATTAAATATACATCAATGCAGTTGCCCCGATTTGTGCTGTTTTCAGTATATATGTACAATTGCGCACTTATTCAATTATTGTTTTTTCAATCCTCTCATTGAATTAAGCACCGCTAAAACAAGCACTCCCACATCGGCAAACACCGCCATACCCATTGTAGTTAAGTCAAGTGCACACAGTACAAGGACAACGCCTTTTACAAAAAGTGAAAATATGATATTTTCCCAAACTATTCTTTGCGTACGCTTTGCAATGCGTAT
>CAZBLS010000090.1:0-5687 GCA_964492705.1 uncultured Oscillospiraceae bacterium
AACAAGAATTGTTACGAACGGTTGAAAAACTGCAAGAACAAACAATATCTAAATCTGCATAAAGAAAAAGGGTGTAACCCCATTTTGCGAGGTTACACCGCATTTTCTAAAATACAGCCTTATTCACCCGAAGCAAAATGCTCCGGCAATTTTTATATTCTGAACTTATCGTCTTCCGTAAGACCCAAATCTTCAACGGCACGGGCAAAAAATTTCGGTGCTTCATAAAGTTCGCTTGGGTGGTGGGCATCACTGCCCGTATAGAATTTACAGCCCTCTTCCTTTGCGATACGGTACGGGCGCAAAACGGTTTCTTTTTCGTTTTCGTCATATCTGAAATCAAAGGAATTAAGTTCGATACCCACTTTCTTTTCCGCCGCTTTGGCAAAAATCCTGTGCATATCTTCGTCCTTAATGCTTGCAAGCGTTTCCAAATACGCCTCGCTGTTGTTTGCAAAAATCAGCGGACAGGTCAAATGAGCAATTCCCATTTTATAAAAAGGAAGATCTTTGCTTAAAAGGGCATCGAGTTTATTTACCCACAGTTGCGCCCTTAATTTAGGCGTATCCCACCCCTTTGGCACGGTAAGTTCGCCCATATGCATATGGGTCGTGGGAACAATAATGAAATCAAATTCGTCTAACCGTTCTTTTGAAAGCGCAACGTTCATATCCCTGTCCATTTCCGTTTCGCATCCGAAAAGAAAGCGCACTTTATCCGACTTCGGCAACGGTTTGATTTGACAAATATGATTAAAATCCTGTTGAACGTACCAATCGCCGTGTTCAGCGGTTACTTTTTCATCCCAAAAATGGTCGGTAACGCACAGTGTGGTAAGTCCTGTCTTTTCGCCGTAGTTTAAAATGCACTCAGCCGTCTGTTCGGGGTCTCCCGAACAAAGGGAAAGTTGACTGTGAATATGGAGATCAAAATCGGCTTTATATTTCATTTTTATTCTCTCCTATCATTTAAGTTTTTCGTCAACAAAGTCCATATAAGCAAGCCAATCCGCTCTGCCGAAATAATGTACGCCGTCACGCATATGGAAATGCACATTTCCCTCATTAAACGCATCTCCCGTTTCCGCAGGTTCGCTCTTGCCGATATATCCGTCTTTATTATATATCTTCTCCCAAACTCTGCCTGCGTCCATACAGGAAAGCTGTTCCGAATACTGATCTGCCCACGCATCCATATTTGCATCGCCTATGCCCAAATATCTCGGTGAAATAAGCGAAAGCAACATATGCTGATCGAACGGTCTTTTATCCGGTGCTTCGGCAAACTGCCTGTAATTTTTGCAAAACCAATAGGGATACGTGGAAATAATACTTTCAAGAGGCTCACTTCCCTCGTGCTTGATACGCTCATACGCCGCCCCGCTGCAACCGGAGCCGTTAGCGAACACAAAGGAAATTCGTTCATCCTGTGCACCGCACCAAAGAGCGGTCTTACCCAAGCGTGAATGTCCTATAACCGCCAACGCCTGTGTTTCTTTACGGGTAAGCAAAATATCCGCAATACGGCTTGCCGCATATGCCCACATACCAATCTTGCCCCAATCGGTTCCGTCGTTACGGCGTTTAAACATACAAGCGATCTCGCCCATATCACCGCTGTCGGAAGCAACGTCTTCGTAGCAGAACTGCGCAATACCGTATCCTCTGTCAAGTATCTCCGTTACGGGAATATACATATCGTAAACATCGGGTCTGAAATTTATTACTATAAACGTGAGGTGCTTATCTTTGCCTTTGGGATGAAGATAGTTTACGGGAAAAGAAAAATCACCGCTGTCTGTGGGAAAAGTAACCGTCCACTTTTCGTGTATTGCGTGGCCTGCATTACAGCGTTCAATAACCTCCCTCACGTGATATGTTGTTTCTCCCTTTTTCTCGGGAGTATAACCGAACTCATACTCTGAAAACAGGTCAAGTATCTCTTCCCTGCGCTTGCGCCAATCCTGTTCGTTCTTTACTTCACGCCCGTCGGCGAACTGTAAAATTTCAGGTGTAAGTTGCATAATTCCCTCCTATTCCAACTCATTTTTGAGCCAAATATAACTTTCAAGCAATTCTTCGGGACGTTTAAACGAACCGTCATAAACTTCTATCATAACCCGTCCGTTATAATCTCCTATTTTGTCAAGCAGAGCCTTATAGTCATAGCATCCTCTGCCGGGCAATGTCTGCATACCGTTTCCGTCAAAGTCCAAAACGTGAATGTTCTTTATCTGCCCTGCCATATCTTCTATATATTTGTCCACCGTAACGTCACTTTGGGAAGCCTGTTTGATATCGAGAGTGCACCCAACCGGTTCAACGCAGTACTTTTTTATATTGCGCATAAACAGCGGATGATTATAATGTGCCCAATGCACGTTTTCCCAAGTGAGAGTAATATTAAAATCCCGTGCGATACGGTAAAGTTCGGCGGTACGGTTGCCGAAAAATTCATAATCGGTCACGTATTTGGTATACTTCATTTGAGCAGGTCCGTGCATAACGTACACTTGCGCATCAAGCATTTGCCCCACTTTAAGCGACGAAACAAAGATTTCACGTGCATCTTCGTACTGTCTTTCCGAATGGGAAAACAGTTGTCCCTCAAACTGACTGTTCAGCGTATGAACGGAATAAACTTCCGTATTCCCTTTTACGTCACGGAGTTTTTTACCGAAATCTTCCCTGTACTCCGAATAAGATGCCAAAAACACTTCCGCACTTTCAACACCGTTTTCGCCGAAAAATTTCAATGCATCCTCGGTATACATTTTGCCGTACATAGATGCTGTGGAAATTCCTACCTTAACCATTTTTTACCTCAATTTATCAAGTGTAAGTGCAAAGGACGAAACAAAATGCTCGGTAAAATACTTTACCTCCGGCAAAGGTGATGCATCGATATCTTTTTTTACCGACACAAGAGCATCTGCAAATTCGCCGTTACCGCTGTTTGTTTCTTCAACGCATTTAAGATAGGCGCAAAGCCTGTCCGCACTTTTTATTATCTTCTTTTCTTCTTCGTCCTCAGGGGAAAGTATCGGTCGGAAGTCTTCCCGTAATTCTTCGGGCAAAAGGTCGGCAATTCTGTCCACTGCCTCATTTTCGATATACTTATACGCTTTTTTGATATCTTCGTTATAGTATTTTATGGGCGTGGGCAGGTCTCCCGTTATTATTTCGCTCGCCTCGTGATACATTGCCTTAACCGCTATGGAATCCGCATTGTAATTTTTGCCGAACTTTTTATTGCCTATCACCGCAAGAGCGTGGGCAATCATTGCGGTTTGAAGAGAATGCTCCTGTATGTTCTCTTTCCTAACCGAACGCATAAGTCCCCAGCGTTCAATATACTTCATACGCGCCATAAGGGCAAAAAAGTTGCTCATTTTTCACTCCCACATACCGAGATTTTCTTTTTGTCTGCCGAGAGATTCAAGTTTTTCCCGTGCAAATATTTTTCTCGCATTCTGCCTAAAATCATCAAAAGTAAGTTTTCTGTCGCGGATAATGGTTTTAGGGCAGTTAAGACCGATTTCGTACATCCAAACGCCGTTATAACCTATCCTGTCAAAGACATCCGCCATTTTTACCCAATCAATTTTTCCCTCACCCGGCAACCAATGACGTTCGTTCACAAAGTCATAGTCGGAAACGTGCACGGTAATAATGCTGTCTTTAAGAGATTCCGCAAACGCAATATTGTCTTCATTTAAAAGGTGATTTGTATCGAAGCACACTTTAAGTGCAGAATTTACACTTATAAGTTGCTTAATTTCACTTGAACTGTTTCCGAGGCACGTACGGGGAAGATCCTCCACAGCAATCACTCCGCCCTGCGCCGATGCAACGTCTGCAAGTTTATCAAGCGACTCCGTTGCCCGTTTCATACGCTCATCCCTTTTTTCTTCAATAGGTTCACCGCTTGAATGTATTACAAACTTGTCTATTCCGATATCCGCACCTTTTTTTATAAGCAACGACAGATATTCAACAGAATTTTTTCTCACATCCCCGTCTAACGACGAAATATCCAATTCCTCAAAAGGTGTAAATGGCAAGTGATACGACCACAGTTCAATACCGTGTCTTTTTGAAAAAGTACTTATTTCACCGTAGTTTATATAGGGATACATTTTCCATATCATTGAAACTTCAAAGGCATCTATTCCGTTTTCCTTTGCCTTGCGGAAGTTTTCCTCCGTCAGTTCAAATCCGCAAGCGGAAACTCCTATTTTACGCATTGTTTTCTCCTCATGATTTAACATCTGCACTGAATATTGTAATACAATTACCGGTTAAAGTCAATGCAAATTAAGAAAATAAGAAAAAAAGAAGCAAGGAAAGGCTTGCTTAGATACTTGCTTCTTTTAAAATCTTATATATTTGCCCGTCAGATTTCCTTAATAAGCAAACAGGTGTTTACTTCCACGGTGAACGTAAGATCATCCGTTGTTTTTACAAGTGTTCCGTCATTGTCTTTGTCTAGCAAATAAACTTCATACCTGCCCTCTCGGTTAAATTCTATTTTAACCTCTTTCGGCTCCGCATTATCGCAATCGGTGTAGTAGGTAAGCACGGTTTGTGTTTTATTTTGTTTATCTTTGCCGCAAAGAGTGTATATTTTTTCCGCTTGATTCAAACTTTTTATTTCTTTTTCAAAAGAATAGAATTCTCCATACCATTTAAGGGGATAATATCCTTTCAGCGGTCTGTAAGTATAAAAGTCAAAGGCTCCGCAGAATACCGAGGGACGGGTATCGTAATACATAAGCATATCAACGGGTGCTTGCTGTGCAACTGAAATACACGCCATAGCAAAGGCGGCACCCTTTATACTGTGAATGGTTTCAAGGGAATAAACGTACTTCTCCGCCCAATCTTTAATGTAATTCCACTCATTTAGTATGCTTTCCGCCTCCGAATATCCGTGTTTATCGGCTATATTTCTGAAAAACTCTGCATTCTCCACAAGTTGTGACGGTTCTTGGCAATAGATGTGCCAAGAATGGAAATCCATAGGAACTTCTCTTTTTTGCATTTCCGCCAAGAACTCTTCGTCCCATTCTCGATGTCCGGCCAACGCCGGACCGCCTATTTTAAGGTCGGGGAAGCACTTTTTCAAATGTTTTGCGGTAATTTCGTAAAGGTCAAAAAACTGCTCTTTGGTACCCGTCCAAGTCTGTATTCCCAAATCGGGTTCGTTCCAAATTTCCCAATACCGTATATTGTACTCAAATCCATCTGCCCAACCGTAATTGTAGTGAAGAATGATATGCTCGCAAATCTCCGCCCATTTTTTGAAATCCGCAGGCGGATTTACTCCGTGCTTTTTTATTTGATGCTCTATCGTCTGTCCAAGTCTGAAAAAAATTTCCGTACCCGCTTCAAGTGTAATGGCGATGGATTCGTCTGTACAGGCGAAATCGTAAGACTTAGGATCGTTTACGTCTGCCGAGAAATCCGGAAAAATCGCCGTTATATCGTGGCTGTAAGGTCCGCCGTAGATTGAACACAAATTAGAATCGTGGTTCCGAGAAAAAGGTATTTTAGCAGCCTTGTAATCCTCAAAATTTGTGCGCCACTGATCGTTTGCGTGACGCTTATGCCAAGGTCCTCCGTTTGTGGCATTCAGTATCTTAAACGGCTTACCCTCTTGATTTAAATCAAACTTAATTATATCC
>CAZBLS010000091.1:0-5391 GCA_964492705.1 uncultured Oscillospiraceae bacterium
CAAGCAGGTTTGGTCGGGGTCTATTCCTGCAATGTCAGCGACCACTTTGAGCATTACATCCGTCCGCAGGAAAACATGGCGCATACCGAAACGCATTGGGTCAAGATCACGAATGCTGCAGGGCAGGGTCTTATCGTCACCCCCGCCGACGGCACGCCCGACATCAGCTTCAACTGCTCGCACTTTACCCCGAAGCAACTGACCATGGCAAAGCATGATTACGAATTGGAGCCGCTTGCCGAAACGGTGGTCAACATTGACTACATGCAAGCAGGCATCGGTTCGGCATCCTGTGGTCCGCGTTTGGATCCGAAGTACCGCATCCACCCCGGACATTACCGCTTCGGCTTCCGTTTCCGTGCATAAACGCATCGAAGCATAAAAAGATTCCCAAGTCCTGCACCGTTTGAACCGCCCCAAAAAAGTACGGACAGCCCCCTACGGTAGAAAACATTAAGAATTAGCCAACGAACTGACATCGCTTTTCTAAGAGGTGTCAGTTTTGTTTTGAGTTGGATACGTTCATTGTTGTAGAACTGTATGCATGCACCTATGAAGAGGCGTGCCTCCTCATAGGTGCGGATTTTCGTACGGTAGATATACTCGTTTTTGAGGATCGATAAAAAATTTTCTGCTAAAGCGTTGTCATATGGGTTGCCTTTTAATTCAAATATCTCTTTTTTATATTGTTTGATGTGTCGGTATCCTCTTGACATAAAAATTTCTCCTACGGTACTCCGATGCTTCATCGCTACTCCACGCTTTAAGAAATTACGGCGAATGATTTTTTGTGCATATTAACCGCAAAACGTATACATTCCTTAATATTCAATGTTCTAAAAAAAAGAGCAACGGTGAAGTTTCCTTTTACGGAGTTCTTCACTGTTGCTCTGTTTATTTTCACCTTTATTTCCGTATTCAAACCGGAGCCTAATTCCAAATTCAGAACACAAGCGTATACATTACCACGGCGTTCACCGCACCGAGTACAACGCCCATAAACACCTGCAACGGAGTATGTCCCACCAATTCTTTAAGTTTGACTTCCGGCAATTTTTCCGAAGTTAAAATTTCAAATGACTTGCTTATTTCGTTAAGTACCTGCGCCTGTTTGCCCGTTTCCAATCGTACTCCCATAGCATCTCGGCACACAACGGTAGCAAATATAAATGCCATTGCAAATTCAAATGAATTAAGTCCGAAATTCAGTCCCGTAATAATCGCAAGGGATGTAACCGTAGCCGAATGTCCGCTGGGCATTCCCCCGTCGCCGAACATTCTCGTAAAATCCAACCTTTTATTTACAATACCGTATATCACTGTTTTCAGTATCTGTGCTAAAAACCAAGATGCAAGTCCCGTAATCAAAAACGGATTGGTAATAAGTTCATAAAGCCACTTCATAAAATACTCCTTTGTATATGCAGAAAAGCACACCGATAATACTATACATTGCTTAAAAGCAATTGTAAAATTACAGTATAAGTCTGCGCAAATTCATTAATATTATAACCGCACTGCGCAATAAAGTAAAGGGGAAAATAAAAGTTCCGTACACCGACTTGTGGCAGGCGATTTCAAAACACGGCTTACTTTCGGTAAACCAATAGGTATTCACCCTGCTTTTACCGAAATCTGCACAAGTTTCAACAAACTTGCCGAAGAATTTGATAATACCGAGATGTTGCACTCGAACTTTATAAGCAACTTTTCCCACGAATTCAAAACACCTATCGTGTCAGTTGCCGGCTTTGCAAAACTGTTGCGCACCGGTAATCTTTCAATTAAAAAGCAAACCGAGTATCTTAAAATAATAGAATACGAATCTCTCCGTCTTGCGCAAATGGCAAATGACGTTCTTATGCTCACAAAATGTGAAAACCAACAAATTCTCTCAAATGTAACAGAATTTAATCTTTCCAAGCAGATACGCAGTTCAATTCTCGCATTGGAGAACAAACGGACAGGCAAAAATATCGAATTTAATTTAAACTTAAACGAAATCACTTTTTCCGCAAACGGGGAATTGCTGAAACACGTTTGGCTAAACCTTATCGGCAATGCCGTTAAGTTCACTTCCGAAAAAGGCACCGTAGACATTTCCGCATCGGAAAGCGATAAAAATATTTTCATTACCGTTGCAAACTGCGGTCACGATATTCCCCTTGAAAAGCAATCTGAAATTTTCAGCAAATTCTATCAGGCAGAAGAATCCCACTCATCTGCCGGCAACGGAATCGGTCTTACCCTTGTAAAATACATTCTCACTCTTCATAACGGAACGGTGTCTGTTACATCGGAAAATAACGCGACTTCATTTACGGTAACAATCCCGAGAGGGGTAAGTAAAAGTTTATATAATTTTGACTGAACATAGGCGGTCAGACAGCAAAAAATCCGAGGTACATTTCAAAACGAACCTCGGATTTATTACTTGCAGTGCCGGAATTATTCTTCCTCTTCTTCCTCGGGAAGTTCAGCATTGTGGTAAACGTTTTGCACGTCATCGTGGTCATCGAACTGATCGAGCATCCAATAAATCTTTTTAAGCACGTCGTCGCCCGATACCGCAACGGTATTTTGAGGAATCATATCCGTCTGTGCTTCCAAGAAAGTATAGCCCTCATCTTCAAGGGATTGACGCACGGAAGAGAAATCTTCGGGCGAAGTATAGATTTCAAACGTACCGTCGGCAGGCATAAAGTCTTCTGCGCCTGCATCCAATGCGCTCATCATAAGTGTTTCTTCGTCGATCTTGCCGTCATCCTCTATAATGATAACGCCTTTTTTGTCAAACATCCACGAAACGCAACCCGTTGCGCCCATAGAACCGCCGGCTTTATCGAATATATGGCGTATCTCGCCCGCCGTCCTGTTACGGTTATCGGTAACGATCTCAACAATAACGGCAACGCCTGCGGGACCGTATCCCTCGTATACAAGTTCTTCGTAATTTGCACCGTCGCCCTCACCTGCCGCTTTTTTGATACTGCGAGTGATGGTATCGTTAGGCATATTGTTGGCTTTTGCCTTTGCGATAACGTCGGCAAGTTTTGAGTTTACCGACGGATCGGCACCGCCCGATTTAACCGCTACGGCAAGTTCTCTGCCTATTTTGGTAAATATCTTACCTTTTGCGGCATCGGTTTTTGCTTTTTTATTTTTAATGTTAGCCCATTTTGAATGTCCGGACATATTTAACACCTGCGGCTTTTATGCCGCCCTTTCCATATTTATTTACCGAACGTAAAACCGTATATCATAATGCCTGCCGCCACGGAAGCATTAAGTGATTCCGCACCGCCCGCCATAGGCAAAGTGATTTTTTTATCGGCATAAGAAAGCACTTCATCGCAAATTCCGTTGCCCTCATTGCCTATGATTATACAGTTTTTCGTATCTTTTTCCGCTTTATAAAAGTCTTCACCGTCAAGTACGCTTGCCCAAAGTGTATATCCTGCGTTTTTTATTGCGTTAAGAGTTTCTCCGTCATTTTTCGACTTCATAACGCATACCGAAAACAGTGAACTCATCGTGGAGCGCACCGTTTTTGGATTGTAAAGTTCCACACAGTTTTCCGACAATATCACCGCACCTACACCTGCCGCATCGGCAGTACGGATAACGGTACCCAAGTTTCCGGCATCCTGTAACCTGTCGATAAAAAGTATAAGTCCAGATAACTTTTCCGATGAAAACAGCAGGTCTTCACATTCCGCAACCGCAATTATCCCCTCGGGAGAATCTGTATCGGAAAGCGCTTCGATAATATTTCTCGTAACAAAAAGTACTTCGCAGTTGTACTCTACGTCAAAACTTTTATTTTCTTGGATGATAAGCAGTTTAAACTCTATGCCTTTCTTTTGAGCGTCGCAAACGGCACGCTTGCCTTCAAGCAAAAAGCATCCGTTTTTTTCTCTGCCTTTTTTTGTTTTAAGGCTTTTAAGATACTTTACCTTCTCATTGGAAGTGCTTGTTATCACCGCTTATCCCCCTATCTTTTCAATAAAAAAGTGCGCAGTCCTTATAAAGGCGATTGCGCACAATCTTTTTTTATCTGCATCAAAAATTGCGGACAGACAATCGCAAATATTCTTTTATGCGAAGACGTTTTACGTCATTTTTCGCAAAAGAAGAAAATTACAGATCGTGTTTACGCATTAGACGTTCTTTTTTGCAAGTTCGGCAAGTTGAGCAAAAGCCTCTGCATTGTAAACCGCAAGTTCTGCAAGCATTTTACGGTTAACTTCAACACCTGCTTTTTTAAGACCGCAAATAAGTTTGCTGTAATTAAGACCGTTAAGCCTTGCAGCTGCGTTGATTCTCGTAATCCAAAGAGAACGGAAATCTCTCTTTCTGAGTTTACGTCCAACGTAAGCATAAGCCTGCGATTTCATAACCGCTTGGTTTGCTATACGGAACTGTCTGCTCTTTGCGCCGAAGTAACCTTTGGCGAGTTTAAGAACCTTTTTGTGATTTTTCTTTGTATTTACTGCTCTTTTAATTCTCATTTTTCTACCTCCGACGCCTTACTTGTAGGGAACAAGTTTGCGAATATTGGCTGCTTCGCAAGCGGCAATATAGCCACCCTTACGCAAATTTCTCTTTCTCTTGGTTGATTTTTTGGTCAAAATATGGCTTCTGTATGCTTTGCCTCTCTTAACCTTGCCGGTAGCGGTAAGGCTGAACCTTTTAGCCGCACCTCTGTGTGTTTTCATTTTGGGCATAGTAATTACCTCCTAATTAAGTTTATAATGCCGACATTATCATTATAAGATTTCTGCCTTCCAGCAGGGGTTTCTTTTCGATTTTAGCGTCATCTTTCAGCATTTCGGCAAAAAGCCCCATAATCTGATGACCGATTTCGGGATGAGTTATCTGACGGGCACGGAATCTGATAGAAACCTTTACCCTATCTCCCGCTTTAAGGAATTCCCTTGCCTTTCTCGCTTTAACTTCCATATCGTGTTTTTCGATAGTAGCCGAAAGTTGAATTTCGTGCAAGGCGATAGTCTTCTGATTTTTCCTGTTTTCCTTATCTCTTTTCTGTGCTTCAAAACGGTACTTACCGTAATCCATAACTTTGGCAACGGGCGGTACGGCTTTGGGTGAAATTAGACAAAGATCCAAATCAGCCTCCTCGGCAATACGCATGGCCTGCTCAATGGGAACGATACCCATCTGTGCACCGTCTGCCCCGATAAGGCGAACTTCCTTTTCTCTGATCTCATCATTGATCGCTAATTCCGTAATGTTGAACACCTCCGAATACAAATAATGCGGGCAGCACAAAGCAACCCGCATAACAACGCATTAAAACAAAGTAACCGTGTGCGACGCAATTGCCGACAGGTGAGAAGCGGGTGCTTCTGCTTTTACGCCGTATATGAT
>CAZBLS010000092.1:0-5376 GCA_964492705.1 uncultured Oscillospiraceae bacterium
CTAAAAGTAAGCAGCTTTACAAATTAACCGATAGGCAAGATAAAGGAAGTGTGCTTTTACTCGGTAATTTGTTATATTATATAGATTTGTAGTGTGCTGTTTTATTTTTTTTTAGGCACACTTTTGGCACACCGAAAGCACACTTTAGCACACTTAAAAGCCTTGCATTTTTAAGTTTTAATTAGCGCCAATCGGCGCTAATTAAATGGATTTGAAAAATTGTTAATGTTTTCAACTTGACTATTTTTGATTTTGATATTAACTTAATTGGCATGGCAGACGACATCAAAAAGCGGCGGGGCGGAAAGCGCGAGGGGGCGGGTCGGAAACCCACGGGAAAGAAATACAAGGTTTTTTCTGTATGCGGAACCGAGGAAGAAATCGCTGAAATAAAAACGAGAGCCATGCAAAGCGGGAAGACATTGAGCCGGTTTGTTATGGATGCGGCTTTGAAAAACAGTTAGAAATTCTGATTTTTTTTATTTGTTGTGTGTAAAAGACAAAAGTAGTTATATTCAATACAAACAAAGCGAAGTCAGGGAGGCAAACATGGAATGCAGGAAATGCAGGTTTTATTATACGGACTTATTTTCAAAAACAACTTTCTACTGCAAGCAGATTGACAGGTATGTGTGCGCAGGTTTTTCATCCTGCCCGTGCAAAAAAGACCTGGTCTTCCGCGACAAGATAACGATTGAAATCAAGAAACTGCTGAAACAGGGGTTATGTTTGGATTCATAAAAAAGGATATGCTATGGTGCAAAAGCAAGAATTTTAGATGCAGACGGTTTCCTCGTTTTTCATCTTGAAGTGTTCGGAATGTACTCGTATTTCATTTTGACAAAGGACGATGTCGGATTCTGAGAGGTAAGAAAGTACATGGGAAGCATGAGGGAAATCTTAAAAATGGAAAAGAAATCAGCGCCAGTCGGCGCTAATTAAAAAATATTGAGAATAGAAATGACAAAACTGAAACTTCAGAACAACTATGCTTGACTTGTTTTCTTGACGGTACAAATTGATGATAAGCTTAAAAACGAGGCAGACGAGATTTTCAAGCATCTCGCTCTTGACATGTCTTCGGCTTTGAGGGTTTTCTTAAAAAGAACTGTCCAAGACAACGGATTGCCATTTCCTATGACAGTAACACCAACTTCCCGGATTATGCTGAAGAAACAAGACCTTTTGGAATTCATTGATAATTACGAAGAGAAGAAAATATAACCACGAATAGTATTCAGAGAAACCCGACTTAGAAAAAAAAGTTTTCTTTGCAAATGTCATTCACATAAGAGCCTTTCAAAGTTGTTTTTATTTACAAATTTTATATACTGTACTACAATTATATTACACTTTAAACAGGCGGTGCATTATGACAAATTTACTGCAGGTAAGAATAGACAATTCCGTAAGAACTCAGGCTGAGGAAATATTCCATAATCTTGGACTGGATATGTCTTCTGCTGTAAGACTGTTTCTAAATCGGGTTGTTTTAGAACAGGGGCTTCCTTTCAGAATGACTTTGGCGCAAGACACAAAAGAAGAATATTTTGACCCTGTAGCATATCTTGAAACTCATTGAGGTTTTTATGGTGTATGAACTTTGGCATAAAAATGTAAATGTTCTTTCTGTTGAATATGAGCCGGAAACAAATAAATTCGGAAAGATTCTGTCTGTTTATAACGAAAATCATATTCCTGTCGGCATTCAAAACATTCCGAATCATACTCTTTCCCAAGGCTTGCAGTTTTGGTGGGAAAGCAGGCTTATACCTAAGAATCGCTCAAATTTCAAAATAAACAATCCCGACATAGATTTGCTCATGGCAGGTGCAAATGGCTTTAATTTAAGCGACCAATATTGGATAAAGGCTGAAAAATCCGACATGACATGGGGAAAAGGCAATTTTTACACAAATACTTTCAATGAAGACATTGGTGAGTATATAACAGGATTTGGACGCGGCAAGCTCCGGAATATGACATCCCGCAGTCCCGATTTGTTCTCAAACGGACAGCAGGACAAAAGGTGGATGATAGAAAGAGGAACAAGATTCCTTGTGAAGTACGGCCACCCTCCTTACTATGAGCAGCCGTTCAATGAAATGCTCGCTTCCGAAATTTGCCGCCGCCTCGATATTCCTTATGTCCAGTATACGCTTCTTGTAAAAGGAAGGACTGAACCTTTGATTTATTCAATGTGTCCTTGTTTCGTGAGTCCAGACACAGAATTCGTCCCTGCGGGTTTTGTTCAGTACGTAAAAGAGAAGAACAGACAAGTCTCAAATTATGAGCATTTGCTGGAATGCTGCAAGAAAATCGGCATTAAGAATGAAACTGAAACAGAAAAGGCTTTCATGCAGATGAATACGCTCGATTATATTACTGCGAATGCTGACAGGCACTATGGAAACTTTGGATTTTTGCGCAATGCGGAAACTCTGGAGTGGACAGGAATCGCTCCGAATTTTGACACAGGAAACGCAATGTTTTTTGAATATCCTACATCAGATTTGCGAAAAAGCACGTCTTTAATGGAAAATGTCATAAGCCGAAGTTTTGCTTCAAGCCAAAAAAAACAGCTGGAAAAATTTTCAGATAAAATCGCATTGATGAATATCGATTTAAAAAAACTAGACGGAATAAAAGATTTCTACAAAGATTTGCTTTCACAAAATCCAAAGGAAGACACCGAACGCATTCATCTTTTAAGCAATCTGCTGGTAGAAAGAATAGAAAATTTCAAAGAAATTATTTATTCAAGAAATTCTGTGGCTCAGGATTTTATTCATATTGTAAGTGCAGACACATCTGAACAGCGTGTAATGGAAAAAATAAAAAGTGCCAGAAAACAAATTTATATGAATGACAAAGGCAGAGGAAATCTGGTAGATAAATATCTGCAAAGCATAAAATCTAAAACTCTTGAAGAATTTGAAGAAAAATTCCAAAAAGAAATGAACAAAGCGGAACGCAAGCAAAAGAAGCCGAAATCTCCATCGCCAGACGGCGGACTTGGAATGTAAGGCAAATCAGCGCCAATCGGCGCTAATTAAAACGGACTGAAAGGAAATATATTGAAAAAAGATTCTCTAACAGGAACAGAAATAATTGATTATGATTTTCTTGGAAAAAAACTTTATCCACCTCGTAAATTAAAAGAAACAGATGCAAGCAAAGCTGTTGCAGACCTGTTCCGCGAGCTTGACCGCTTTTATTATCCCAAGAGCAAAAAGGAAAAGAAGTCCGGTTTGCTTGTTTCAGGCGGAAGAAGAGGCGGCGGCGGAAGCCGGAAGCAGCCGTGCATGGTCAAGATGTTCTACACGGACTCGAAGAAGGCGCACAGGGAATTCTTTCGGAACTACATGCCGCAGAAAAACAGGAAGGAAGTTACGGACAAGCCCGGGCTTTTCAACGCTGACTATGATGAAGTTCCTGAAGAAGCGATTCTGGATTACGAGGAGAACATGGACAAGAGAGGCTTCAAATTCATCATAAGCCCTGAAAGCCAGAAAGTTCCGATGAAGGCTCTTGTCCGCCAGTTTGTTGAAAACCTTGAGAAAGCCACCGGTTTCAAGTTCACATGGCTTGCTGTCGTCCATACAAACACGGAGCATATCCATTCGCATCTTCTTATAAACGGAATCGACAGGGCGACCGGAAAGAAAATAAAGCGTTTCCCGCCGGAAATAATAAAGTCAGTGAGCCGCGAGATGGCATCCAACATCTGCACTTCGCTTGTCGGCGAAAGAAGTGCGGAGCAGATTGAAATGTCGCGCCAGCGTCTTCCGTATGCAAAGCGATGGACAAAAATCGACGAGCGGATTTCTCTTGGCGGCGGCTGTCATAATTTTGATGTTCCGAAACTCGTCGGAAACGGAGAGTTCGAGGCCTCTGTCCAGACGGATGACGACATTGAAATCCAGCGGCTCAACTCTCTTGTGGAGATGGGGCTTGCGATTCACTACAGGAAAACTCCGCGCGTGTATTACCTTGAGAAAGGCTGGAAGGAAAAGCTCCGCGCAATCGGACGGTACAACACGTTCCTTGACGCAAGAAGCAGACTCAGGTTCACTCCGTTCCACAATCTTGAGCTTTACTCAGGCGAAACAGGCGAGATTGAAGGCGTTGTTTCTGAAGTCTACAACATGAACGACGAGGATGTGTGGAACAACGCTGTCGTAATTGAGAACAGGAAACTGAACAAGGCATGGTACGTTCCGACAAGAATAAAGCTGAAGGACGAGGATGTGGGGAAATTCATCTCTGTCAAAGCCGAACGAAACCAGAAAGGCAGAATGCGTCCGCTTCTTACAATATTGTCTTAAAAGGGAAGAAAAAAGCATGGCGAGGATAATCTCCGTTCCTGATGTTCATGGAACTCATAAATGGGAAGCAGTCAAGAGCGTTCCGGAAAAGGACTATGACTATATTGTTTTCCACGGCGACTATTTTGACTCGTGGGAGAATGAGTGGCCAGACCAGGGGAACAATTTCAAGGCAATCTGCGGCTTTGTGCGAGAAGACACGAAGCGCAGAAAAATGCTGATTGGAAACCACGACTGGTCTTATCTTACAGGAACCAAAACCGGCTCCTGCAGCGGACATCAGAATGAGCGCGGAAGAGAAATCAGGAGTCTTCTGCAGGAAAACATGGATGTCCTAGACCTCGCATTTGAGTGCGACGGATGGGTTTTCAGCCATGCAGGCTTCTCTTCCACTTGGGTAGGCTCTGTAAAGAAAGTTTTTCACCAGATGCTTGGCAAATTTCCTGACGAAAATGACGGATACGGCGAGCAAAACACTCTTTTCCGGGATGAAGATGAGTTACGCATCGATTTTTTAAATGAGATATGGCACAGGCTGGGACATTCGCGGAATGAGGAAAACTTTTTCATCGCATTTGACGGGCTCCTTGACTGGAACGGGTTTTTCAGCGGAAGCGGAGATGAGGTGACTCAGGGACCGCTCTGGATTCGTCCTGATTCTCTTTTGAATGACGCGTACTACAGAAAGCAGGTTGTGGGGCATACCGAAATCTGCCTTTATGACAAGGTTTTCCTGAAACGGAAAGAGAACGCTGCTGTTTTTGTGGACTCTCCATCGCATGAAGTCTACGGCGCATTTGACACGAAAGCTGAACATGAGTTCGAGACAACAGAGGCTTTTTTGAAAAGACGCAAGCATGTTCTTAAAATTGCAAACGACATAAAAAGCCAGATTGTCTGCCATGAAGATGCTGAAAGTTTTGTGAAGGCATCCCTCTTGAAGCACTTTTCCGAAAAAAACGCGGAAAAAATTTTTGATATTGCTTTTGCTGGCTATGTAAATAAATAAGTTTTTACTCCGTAGATTGATATTTTATTCGTTTGTACT
>CAZBLS010000093.1:0-5310 GCA_964492705.1 uncultured Oscillospiraceae bacterium
GCCGAAAAACTCAATAAAAGTTTAAACGGTTAAATTTGTACGGGAAAAGATTGGTTGCGATTAAATAAAAATCCGACAGAGGCGGAGAAAACTTTCAGGGAAAAGTTGGCAAAGTCTGTGACGGGGGAGAATATTATATATGTTATTTCCGAAAAGGAACACTTGCATCTTTTGCCCGAAAATGCGTTTAAAGTACTTGTCAGCGCAGATTTACAGGTTATAAAAGAACGGTTTTCCCGTAGAATCGGCAGGGAACTTCCCGAACCGATTGCGAAGATGCTTGACAGAAAGCACGGCTTGTTTGATAAAGAAGAAGTTGACATACGTATAATTTCCGAACAAAACGGGTTGGAGAACGACTGCGATGCGTTCCTGAAAAAAATATCGGAATATCAAAGCAGACTTGCTTAATTAGAAAATGAATGCGGTTTTCGGTATGAGTAATATTATACATTAACGTTTTTTGATCTTTAACCGCACTTTTACGCTTTTTTGCAGTGTTATATTCCCGTGACATTATATCGATATCGTCGTTTGTAATTTCAATGCCGATATGAAAGAATAATTATTGAGGTAAGTAAAAGTTGTTTGCACCGGTTACGCCGGAAAATCTGCAAATATCACAGGAATTTTGATTGCCTGTATAATGCTCTAACGAAAATGTAATTTTTGCAAAAATGCCCGTAAAAAAATCCGACCTGTGTTAGGTCGGATTGATTTTTATGCAATTTGCTTGTATTCGCCGATAAAATCTTTGTTGATTTCAAAGAGTTCGTCACATATATTTTTTATTTCGTCAAGAGAGCATATTCGGTGACGAAAATATAACAGGCGGTGTAATAAAGACGGAAAATGTTGCTGAAATTACCGAAATATTTTCGGATATGATTAGGTTTTTCTATCAGCCCAACGCACAAAAATATGCGGTTGCCGAATGTTTAAAATTGCTGTACAAAATATCCGACGGAAGCAAGAACGGTAATTCAGGCGCAAAACAGGAGCAGTTATTGCCTGCACTTTCGTATATAAATTTGAATTATGCAAAAAAAGACGGACGTTGAACTGTTGGCTGAAATGACGGGATATTCGAAAAGTTATTTTGCCCATACGTTTGCTTCGGTTATGGGCACAAGTCCTTTGCAATATATTAACGGTATGAGGCTGAAAATAGCGCAGGATATGCTCGCTTCAACAGATCTTGCCGTAGGGGAGATCGCAATGCAGGTCGGCTTTGAAGATCCGCTGTATTTCAGCAGATTATTTCGCAATAAATTCGGCATTGCTCCGTTGGAATACCGTAAGAGAGTAAGGAGTGAGGAGTGAGACATTAGGCATTTGGAATTAGGAGTGAGGAATTGAAAAAGAGATATACGAAATATACAAAATATATGAAATATACGAAATGTACGGTATATAACGGAAAAACCTCCCCGAAAAGGGAGGTTAAATTTTTATTTGAGTTCTGCCGAAAGTACGGCGGAGAGAAGACCGTTACTTTGAGCGTAGATTTTAAGCGTGCCTGCGGAAGAGCCGACTTTCACCGCAACGGATATTTTGCCTGCGTACATCAGGCGGTCGGTATCGGTAACGGGAGAGTGATCGCTTACACTTGAACCTGTTGCCACAATGCTTCCCAACAGATTTGAATTGAATCGCACGAGCGGAGAAGCATCGGGAACTTCAACGCCGTTTTCATCTACACAGTAACAAGTCACCAAAAGAATATCCTTGCCGTTCGGCGAGACGGTGTTTTCCTGTTTAAGTTTAAGAGCATAGGGAACACCGGAAGTTTTATGACTTTCACGCAAAAGTTCATTGCCGTCTCCGTCATAGCCGATAGCGGTAATTTCACCTTTTTCAAAGGGAATTTTCCACTGCGCGTGATCAAATTTTTCCAACTGTATTTTGCCGTAGGATTTTCCGTTTAGTGTAAGTTCGCATACGGGACAGTTGGTATAAACACGAACGGTAATATTTTCGCCCTCTAAGCCCTGCCAATTCCAGTGTGGAAGCAGATGCAAAACGGGCTTGTTATCTATCCAATGGGACTGATTTTGATAAAAAGCGTCTTTCTTTTGCAGGAAAAGGTCGATAGCACCGGATTGAGAACAGAGCCTCGGCCAAACGGCTTCACCCCTGTGCTCAAATGCGGTCCACTGATATGAACCTGCAAGCCATTCCCGTGAACAAATATATTTCCAAGTTTTTTCTCTGCCTAAAAACCAGGCGTTGGTATCTTTGTCTTTTGCATTTAAGTAGCCTTTTTGAGGAAAATCGTCAAAGTACCAACCTCTGGTCGAACCTGTGGCACAGCATTCGGAAGAAAAAATGGGAATATCGGGATATTTTTCGTGCAGTGGGTCAAGATTTTGAAGATTGTAATTTATTCCTATTGCACCGAGACCGTCATATACGGTTCCGTCAAGGGGGGATTTATCTACGGCACAGGTGATAATACGTGTATCGTCCAATTTCTTAACTTCGGCGATCATGGTTGCATTAATGCGTCTGCCGTTGTCGGTTATGTGGAAAAACTCTTCGTTTCCGATTGACCAAAAACATACCGACGGTCGGTTTCGGTCACGCTTTATCAGCATTTTCAGTTGTTCCAAACTTTCACTTGAAGATGAAAACCACCGAGTTTCAGCCATAGTTATCAAACCGAGTTCGTCAAGAGCATCCATTGTGGCGTTTGAGTGGGGATAGTGACTGCACCTAAAACCGTTGGCACCCATTTCTTTTATAAGGGCGATTTTGTGCTTTTGGATATTATCCGGCACGGCTTTTCCCGTTAAACCGAAATCCTGATGTGCGCAAACACCCTTTATTTTTATGTGTTTTCCGTTTAAAAATGCACCTTTGTCGGCATCCAAATAAAAGTCACGGAAGCCGAAAGAAGTTTTATATTCGTCTGTTTTTACGTTTCCGCAATATAGCGAAGTTACAGCACGGTATAAAAACGGGTCTTCCGTGTCCCAAAGGTGGGGATCTGCGATTTTTGAGGAAAAAAAGGTTTTGTTTTCGCTGCGGGGCAAAATGGAAATATCTTCCTGCCAAGACAGAACTTTTTCTTCACCGCAGTAAATATCCGTAACGGCACGGACGAATGAAACGGTATCTCCGTCGTTGCGCAAAGTGTTTTCAACGGAGATATCCCACTTTTTGCCGTGTTTTAAAGTCTTTACGTAAATGCCGAAACGGTCAACGGCTGTCTTTTCCGTCTTTTCAAGATAGACGTGACGGTAAATTCCTCCGCCGGCGTACCACCATTCTTCTGTTTTGTTTGTTTCAACGTATACCGCCAAAACATTTTCTTCGTTAAAATAAACAAAGTCGGTAATATCAACTTCAAATTCGGTATATCCGCAAGTGTTGCGTGCAATCAAACACCCGTTAAGATATACCGTGGCTTCCGTGGCAATCCCCTCAAAATATATGCAAATGCGCTTGTTTTTGTCACTTTCACCTAAAACAAAATGCTTGCGGTACCAAGCGTTTTCGTATTTAAAGAACCCAAGAGCACAGTTGTTGTCTTTTTGGGGAGTTTGAGAAATTATATAGTCGTGAGGAAGCGTGACACGTTCCCATTTTACGCTTGTCAGTTCTCTGTCGGAAGCATAACTGTCGGGAGCATCAAAATAAAATCTGCTTGCAGGTCCCGAACGGAAACGCTCAGTTTTTGCCTGCATATAGTAAAATCCTTTGTCTTTTGCGTCTTCGTATATTATGTCGCCTTTGTGAAAAAGCCAATCTCCGTCGAAATCAATGCGTTCTCTCATAAAAAAACACCTTTCTTTTTTTCTTAATTATATCATCGCAGAGAATAAATGTAAATATGTAAAGTTGCATAAACATATAAAATATTGCTTTTTTGAAAGTAGCGTGATATAATAAATAAGAGGTGAGTTTTATGAATACGGTGTTTGCACGGACGTGTGACAGTTCCGACAGCGCATCCGATAAATTTTTTTATGTGAATAATTGCGGTTACTATACCGATATCGATACGGAAATAAACGTGTGCAGAATGCAGGGGAGAAAAGATTGGCAAATAATATGTGTGGCATCGGGAATACTTAAAGTTGAAATTCAAAACTTTACGCATTTTCTTAAAGAGGGGGATTGTGTGATGTTCCGCCCAAAGGAAGAACAGATTTACGGCTGTAACGGCAACGGAACATCGTATTATTGGATTCATTTTTCAGGTATAGAGTGTGAAAACATACTCAATAACTGCAATTTGACGGAAAAAATATTCAAAACGGAAAATCTTTGCGATTTCATAAACGGTTGCGTTGATATAATAAACGAAGCCCGCACAAGGGATAATGAAAATTATATTTCGGGCAGGGCGCTGTGTATGATTTCACGTTTAAGGGAAAAACGGCAGGGTAGATTTGCCGAAACCGTAAAGAAAATGGCGGAAGATGCCGGTGAAGGCGTGACTTCGGACTATGCTAAAATTTCCGGAATGAGCAAATATGCGTTTATCCGAGCGTTCAAGGAGGAAATGCACGTTACACCGCTTCATTATATTATTCGTTTAAAAACGGAAAAAGCACGTTTTCTTTTAACCGAAACCGATATGAAAATTAAGGATATCGCAATGGGTTTGGGATATGATGACCCGTTGTATTTCAGTGCTGTATTTAAAAAGTACGTAGGAGAATCGCCTGCTAATTACAGGAAGAAAGTGAGAAAGTAAATGGAAGAGATATTAAACGGGCTTTTTGCACTGAAAGATGAAAAATATGCGGAGTTTCAGTCTAAACTTATGCCCGAGACGGATAGAAAAAGAATAATAGGCGTGCGTGTACCGCTATTGAGGCAGTTTGCGAAAAAGATTTTCGCTTTAAATAATTACGAAGCGTTTTTGAAAGAACTTCCACACACATATTATGAAGAAAACTGTCTCCACGGCTTTTTGATTGAGCAGTGCAAGGATTTTGAAAGATGTGTTTTATTGCTTAACGAATTTCTACCCTTTGTTGATAATTGGGCGACCTGCGATATGACAAATCCCAAAATTTTGCGGAAAAACAGGGATAAATTGTATTCTCCGATTGAAAAATGGATAAATTCGCCCAATAAATTTGAAGTGCGTTTCGGGATAAAATGCATTATGGATAATTTTCTCGATGAAGATTTTTCATCGGAATATTTAGGTAAAGTTGCAAATATACGCAGTGACGGATACTATGTGAAAATGATGCAGGCGTGGTTTTTTGCCACCGCATTGGCAAAAAAGTATGAGGAAACCGAGAAAATTTTCAAAGAATGCGTACTTGACGGGTGGGTTCATAATAAAGC
>CAZBLS010000094.1:0-5284 GCA_964492705.1 uncultured Oscillospiraceae bacterium
ATATTATATACTAAATAATTTAAAAAGACAAATTATTTTTACTTGATAAAACCAATAATGCCATCGGAGGACTTTATGGAAGATTTTTTTGAAAAACGGATAAGAGAACTTTCGCAAAAAAGTGCAAACAGGTATACCTTTACTTACTTTTTGGGACTTGAAGAGCAGAGTGAATTGAACGGAATGAAAAGAGAAGTTAATGAGTTTTCTCTCTTCGGCGGATGCGACAGTGCAGAACGGGTAGTGGCAAGATTCGGCAGAAAGGAAGACTTCGGATATGAAGAAGATTTTCCGATAAAATGCATAAAGTGCAATATGAAAACCGATAGGTTTACCGAAGCACCCGTCCATAGAGATGTGCTCGGTGCCCTTATGAATTTGGGTATCGAGAGAAAATGCATAGGCGATATCGGCGTTACGGACGGTTGCGCATATATTTTTACGCTTGATAAAACGGCTGATTTTATTTGCGAAAACTTAACTAAAATAAAGCATACCTGCGTAGAATGCGAAGTCACCGAGGAGTTACCCCAAAGTGAACTTTACAAACTTGAAAATACGCTTATTACGGTGGCTTCTATGAGATGTGACTGTCTGATTGCCGAGGTTTACGGACTTTCACGCAGCGAGTGTAACAGGTTTTTCGAAAAACAGAAGGTGTTTGTCAACGGCAAAAGTATTCTGTCTCCTGCCACCCAAGTTAAGGAAGACGATACCGTTTCCGTAAGGGGAAAAGGCAGGTTTAAAGTGGGAGAGAAAAGCGGAATAACACGAAAAGGCAATACACGTGTGGAAATAGGCAAATATGTATAACTTTTCGGGATTTGGGACAAGAATTGTTTTAGGACCGTTTTTGCGGAATATCGGATAAAAGAGAAAATATAACGTGCCCCTATCTGTTTGACAGGGGCACGCTGATTTTTTGATAACTTAAAATTATTTACCCTCGTAAACCACAACGCTGTCCACGTCGTAGCCTTTAAGAGTTTCTCTGCCGTTGAGACCTGCAAGTTCAATAAGGAAAAGTATCTTTTCGACTTTTCCGCCTAACTCTTCCACAAGTTCGGCGGCGGCTTTCATAGTACCGCCCGTGGCGATAAGATCGTCGATAAGTACCACTTTTTCACCTTTCTCGATGGCGTCTTTGTGAATCTCTATTTCGGCAGTGCCGTATTCAAGCGAATATGACTTCGATACCGTTTCACGGGGAAGTTTGCCTTTTTTGCGTATAAGTACAAAGGGCTTATTCATTTTGTATGCAAGGGGTGCACCGAAAATAAAACCTCTCGATTCCGCACCTGCGATAGCATCGAATTCCACACCTTTAAGTTTTTCGGCAAGTTCGTCTATTGCGGATTGAAGACCGTCGGCATTTTGCAAAACGCCCGTAATATCACGGAATATAATTCCCTTTTCGGGAAAATCGGGAATGGAAATAATATAATCCTTAACTGTCTTTTTTATATTTAAATCTTTTTCTTTTCGCAATGCGGAAGCGTTAAGATAGGGACCTAATCCCAACTGATCGGGCAATCTGTAATCGGGGAGATTGTCTCGGTTGGTAAAAACTTCACGTACAGCCTGCAAATATTTGAAACCGCCTGCAAGATGAGGAGCGATATAGTGTCCTTCTCCCCATTCGTTCCAATTGTCAAGCATAATAAACCGTCTGCCGTAAGAGTTTTCGGGCAGTGAATCGGCAAGTTCTTTGACTTTTTTAAGCAAAATGCGCCAATTTTCGGGCGAAAGTTTCCAACGTACAATCTCGTGCAAATGCTCGGGATTGGTCCTGTACCAAGGATATGGATCCCACGATTGCGAGCAGGTCAGAACCGACATATTCGGGTCGAATTCGATATGTTTTTTCATAAGATCCAACTGATTTTCGATGATTTCTTCCTGTGTGGGCAGTTCACGGAGTGTGTGGTGATTTTTTGAGTGCCAGCAGTAGGAAAAAATAGCATCGTAACCGCTGTCTTTGTATTCCTGCATAACTTTTTTATCGCCGTAGCGGTATTCAACCTGAAAAACAATGCCGTCGAAGCCGTAGTCTTTTATTTTTTCACGGCAAGCATCCAATGCGTGACGGACTTTGTCGTTTCCGCCCATATGTTTCGATACGTGGAAAGAATAATCGTAAATAAAAAGTACGGGTTTGTTGCCGATCTTCATATAATTGGGACGTGAAAAATAGTTTTCAGCCCAAAAGGGAAGAAGATTATTAACTAAATCGTCTTCGCCGTTTGCAGGTGCGGCATTGTCGCATTCCCACATAATGGCAAAGTCAAGCATATTGCCGTAGCGTGATTCAAAAAGCGCATCAAGTTGGTGGGCAAGGAAAAGCGAATCCTTACTGATAGGGTTGCCGAAAGACGACCAACTGCGGTACCAACAGTAAACAAAACAGTTAATGCCGTGCTCCAATGCCCATTTTGTTTGCCAATCGGCAACCTCGGGATCGGTTTCGTCGTAATAACCCAATAAAGGAGTACGCTCGGGGAAATCGGTTATTTTCGAAAATCCCGACGTGCCGTCTTTTTTTACATCCCAACCGGGGAAATAGTGACAGGCGATATAATAATCGCTTGAAACGGGATCGATCTCGGGTACGTGGGATATGAATTTATCTTTGCTCATAATTTATTACCTCCGTTTACCGTATAATTTTACCACATCCGAATATATATTTCAAGCATATTTTAAAAAAAGTGCAAAAAAATAAACTTGCTTGACGGAAAAACGCTTTTTGTTATACAATAGTAAGCCGAAAGGAGGCGGTACGGTGATTGCGGAAAATGCGCTTGCCGTTATGGAAAAGTTAGAACAAAACGGTTTTGAAGCATATGCCGTGGGCGGATGCGTAAGGGACAGACTGCTTGGGCAGGAACCGCAGGATTGGGATATTGCCACCTCCGCACTTCCCCGACAGACGGCAGAATGCTTTGAGGGATATAAAATAAATACGAGGGGACTTAAACACGGCACCGTGGGCGTAATTTTCGGCGGAGAGATGATCGAAATAACCACCTACCGCATTGACGGAGAATACGGCGACCACAGACACCCCGAAAGCGTTGAATATACACCGTTGCTTAATTCGGATCTTGCACGCAGGGATTTTACCGTAAATGCAATGGCGATGGATAAATACGGGAATATAACCGACCCATTCGGAGGGCAGGCGGATCTGAAAGCAAAGCTCATTCGCTGTGTTGGCAATGCGGACGTAAGGTTTAAGGAAGATGCGCTGAGAATAATGCGAGGCTTGCGTTTTGCATCGGCAAGCGGATTTTCACTGGAAGAAAAAACGCTTGAAAGTGCGTGTAAAAGGGCGAAAGACCTGCAAAACATTGCGGTGGAGAGAATTTTTGCCGAACTGAAAAAAATGCTGTTAAAGGAGAATGCAGGCAACATTATAAGGCAAACTTTGCCGGTGTTTAAAGTGATTTTACCTACGCTTAAAGTTACGGCAGAACAGTGGGAAAAGGTTTGCGAATGCATAAACCTCACCGACGATTTTGTTTTAAGGCTGTATTTCTTACTTGAATATTCCGATGCCACAGGCGAACTTTTACGCTTAAAAGCGGAAAATGTGCTGAAAAAACAGATAGACGTTCTTGTGAAAATGAAAGATATTCCCCTGAAAAAGAGCAGAGTGTATTTGCAAAAACTTATGTGCGTTTACGGCAGAGAAAACGTTATGCTCCTTTGCAAGTTGCGTGAAACGGAATTAAATGAAAATTACACTTTCTTTGCCGAAAAAGCGTCAAAGGGCTGTACGTCGGTTCGGGAACTTGATATAGGCGGAGAAGAACTGAAACAGGCGGGAATTTACCGATATAAAATAAAGGAAACTTTGCAAAAACTTCTTACCGCAACAGTAGAGGGAAAATGCAAAAACGAAAACAGCGCACTTAAAGCGTATCTTGAAGTAATGCGAAAGAACGGATAAATATTAAAAACCCCGATAAAACCGTAAAACGGATTTTGGCGGGGTTCGTTTTTTTACGTTTAGGCAATAACTGCCGTTGATTACTTATTGTATAGTACCGTTTCCTCATCGGGAAATTTAAGCGCATAGGGGAAGTGGTTCTTGCGCTTTTCGGGGGGGGGTAGTTGTTTCCAATCGCCGTAGAGCGTACACAGTGATTTTTCCAATTTGTTGGGGAAATTAAGTTCGATGTCTTCAAACTTCTCTTTGCGGAGAGGGAAAATGTCTTCTTTTTTATAAATACCCCAAGTTTTCACCGTATCGAAGAAATAACCGTACTCGTCGGCATCAAGCCCGTTATATTGGCAACTTATGCTCTTACACTTGTTGTAGAGCCACTTGTGGGAAATGCAGAATACGTTAAGGAATAACCACGCACACCAAGTTACCGCATGCACGAGTTTCGCCTTAAACCCTTTAAATGGAAGCACGGGGAACGGTATGTGTTTGAGGATAAGCAGTTTACTGAAAATCCACGCTCCGTTAATTTGACGGCTGCGCTTTTTGGGATCTTTGGATACCGCATCCAAGGCGTAAACATCCAAGAATATACCGAGAGGACATTTTACGGTTTTAAGGGGTTCTTCGATAAAGAGAGAGCCGTTTACCGTTATTCGTGTTGTCATAAGGGGATAACCGGGAAATTCGTCTCCGTTTACCACGGTGTATTTGTGGGAATAGTCACGCTTTATTATTTCCAGTGCCTTTTCGTAATCTTCCCTGAAAAGAACGATGTCGATATCGTCATCCCACGGGATAAAACCGCCGTGACGGAGAGCACCTATACCCGTGCCTGCCATACCGAAATACGTAAGATCGTTTTCTTCGCATACCTTTATGAAGTCTTTAAGAACGGACAGTTCAAGGGACTGTACTTTTTTCAAAGTTTCACTATCGTATTCGCGCATAAATAAGTTCCTTTCAAATCGTAGGTATATAATGTATGCCTTTAAGCAAATTTTAAGTGAGTATACCACAAACGGCACGTGTTGTCAAGCAAGGCTGTTTGACATAAAAGGAGGTTTGTGATATACTTAAAAAAATTGCGTATACGTAATAAAATAAAAACGTTAAGCATAAAAAGAACGGAGGAAACGACGTGGAATACGATCCGAAAGTGTTAAGAAAACTGCAATTGGCAGAATGCAAGATTTTGGAAGATTTTATCAAAATTTGCGACGATAACGGACTTGATTATTTTATCGAAGCGGGATGTGCGATAGGCGTGGAACGCCATGGCGGTTTTATCACGTGGGATGACGATATCGATATCGGTATGCTCCGTAACAGTCT
>CAZBLS010000095.1:0-5236 GCA_964492705.1 uncultured Oscillospiraceae bacterium
CTATTTGCGTAGAAAGAGGTGTGACAGTCTTTACATTTTTATTAATGACAGTAGGGGGATTTTCCTCATTGTGAAGTGTGATGTTTGGAATGAGATATTTTCCTTCGTGGCGGTAAGTTCCACCCATTTGTTCAAATAATGATTTCATTGCAGTTTCCTCCAAATTTTAATTTTTAGATTTTTCTGCAATATACCGTAACGATTGTCTTTACAACTTATTTTCAAAACCTTCGTTATGGCACCTCATCAATTGCGGAACGTGCCTTTGTTTTATAGGTCACTGTCTAAAAAAGATGCGAGTTTTACCGATGCGGAACCGTATTTTTCCCGTATGGAATCCAGGGTGTTTTCAAGGGAAGAAAGTTTTGTGTTTTCTTCGAACATGGAAAGTTGCAATCCGTCACGTGAAAATATAAGGTCGCTTGCGCTTACCGTTAAGGTGCGTATGGGATTTTTCGGTGAAAGAGCGGAAAAAATAATTTCCGATGCACGGTCATATAAAATTTTCGGGATATCGGTATAATCGGCGTATGTTTTGCGCTTGCTTACGGAAGTGAAATCGAAATATTTTACCGTAACGGTTACGTTGCGACATTTTGCTCCGCTTTGGCGCAGACGGTAAGAAAGTTCGTTGCAAAGCAGGTTGGTTGCCTTTTTTATATCCTCTGCGGAAACAAGGTCTCGGCGAAAGGTAGAAGCGCAACTTACAGATTTTTGCTCCCCTTTTTCGCTTGACGGCGTAACGGGGGAATTATCTGTTCCGTTTGCGTAGCAATAGAGAATATCTCCCGATTTGCCCAAGTGTTTGACTATCTTGTTTCTGTCACTTTGGGCAAGGTCGCCGATAGTGAAAATATCCATTGTACGGAGTTTGTCCACGGTTTTCTTTCCTGCAAAAAGCAGTGCCGAAACGGGCAGACACCATACTTTTTCCCTAAAATTTTCTCTTGTTATTACGGTGGTGGCATCGGGCTTTTTGTAATCGCTTGCAAGTTTTGCAATTGATTTGTTAAAGGAAACACCCACCGAGCAGGTAAGCCCCAATTCATCCTTAAAACGCTGTCTTATTCTGTTGGCGATTTTTTCCCCCGTGCCGAAAAGAAGTCTGCTTGCGGTAACGTCAAGCCAAGATTCGTCTATGCCGAAAGGTTCGGTAAGGTCGGTATATTCCCTGTAAATTGCGTTGCACTTTCGGGAAAATTCTTCGTAAAGAGAATGGTGGGGCTGTACAAGGCAAAGTTCGGGACATTTGCGCATTGCGCTGTACACGGTTTCGGTTGTTTCGATGCCGTATTTTTTTGCAAGTTCGTTTTTTGCCAAAATGATGCCGTGGCGGTTTTTGGGGTCACCGCATACTGCCATAGGCACTTCTTTCAGTTTGGGATTTATTACGCTTTCGCAGGAAGCGTAAAAGGAATTGCAGTCGCAGTGGAGTATTACCCGTTCCATTACCTGTGGACAGAAAGCATTTTACCGAAGAAAAGCGTATGCATATCGTTGTTTGAATACCATCTGTCCCTGATTTCTTCGGGGATATCTTCCGTTAAAAGATCTTTTTCACATAATGTTTTGCATTCCAAATACAGTGAACATCCGTCAATTAAGGGTGTTGAAAGGTTTTCGGATGCTTTTGTTTTTATACCTGCAAGTTCAAATTTGTTGCAATCTCTGCCCGAACGTGTTCCGCAAATTTTAAGCGCCTCGTCCATTGCGCCCTTTGCAGGTACGCTTACGGTAAATTCCTTGGCATTTTTTAGTAAATTGTAGGTAAAACGGCTTTTGCGCACAGGTGCGATAAATACTTCCGTGCCCCAATATTGGCTTAAAGAACCCCAGCCGATAGTCATTGTATTGATTTTATCGCCGTCTTTTACCGTTAAAAAAACGCCTTTGTCGGACAGTTGTTCCAATATTTCTTTTGCAAAATCTCCGTATGAATACATATTGTTGCCTCCTTAATAAGTTCTGTAACTTATTATATATAAAAATCACGGATAATGCAAGAAAAAAGTCACGTTTTTTATTCTTTTCGCATATCTATTGAAGTGCAATGCTTGAAAAAAGCAAAGGGTAAAGGAGGAACATTTATTATGCCCGAGGTTTTTATAAGTCCGTCGCTTCAAACTTGGAATAAATATAACGGAGGAGGAACGGAAGCACAGTATATGGGCTACGTAGCCGATGCGCTTGAACCGTATCTTACCGCCAACGGAATAAACTACATACGCTCCCGTCTGCCCGATACGCTCGGAGAGGTGATAAAAAGGTCTAACGGCGGAAATTACGGATTGCACCTTGCACTTCACTCAAATGCATCGCCCGAGGGCAGGGAGGGGCAGTTTAGAGGAGTACAGGCTTACTATTATTCGCGTTCTTCAAAAGGTAAACTTGCGGCGGAAGATATGGTAAAAAGTTTTAAAAGAATATACCCCGACCCCGACCTTGTGTACGATGTGCCCACACAGACGATAGCGGAAGTCACAAAGACGAAAGCGCCTGCCGTGCTTATGGAAATCGGCTATCACGACAATGCTTCCGATGCGCAGTGGATAAGAAACAATATCCAAAATATCGCATCCGCATTGGCACGGGGAATTACCGAATACTTTTCTCTTCCGTTTTCCGAGATATGCACCGGAGCAGGCGAAAAAGTTTCGGTGACGACTCCGCTTAATTCCTACGTAAGAGTGTGCACGGCGGATTCTTCGCCCCTTAACATACGCTCCGGTGAAAGCGTAAATTCGTCTCTTGTGGGGCAAATTCCTTTCGGCGAGAAAGCACTGCTTTTGGAAAACGGGGGAGAATGGGTAAAGGTAAGGTATAATTCTACCCAAGGGTATGCAAACAGACGGTATCTTTGTGCGTGCTTAAAGGGCAATACGGGCGGAAAGGGCAAGGTTACGACCGACGGAAGCAATCTTAATCTGCGCAGTGAACCGTCCCTCGGCGGAAATATAATAGGCAGAATACCCGACGGAGCCACTGTGGACGTAATAAGTTCTTCGGGGAAATGGCTGAGAGTAAGATATATGGGCGCAACGGGATACGTTCAGGGAGATTTTGTAAATACGGATTAACAAAGGATATGTAAATTGCATAGAGTATAAGTGTACGGAAGATATAATATCTTTTGAAGAAGGAGGAGCGTTATGTCATTTTATTCATACAGAAACAGCGACAGTGATATATGTCCGGGAAAAATAAACGGCGACTGCACGAGCGGTATTACCGAAAGGGTATGCATACAGGTTAAGAAAATATACGATTCCTGTATGCAACAGGAACAGCTTGATAACGTAAACGTGCGCCTTACCGATATCTGCCCCGGAAATACGAAGTTTGAGGCACCCGTGACCTTTATAAGTTGCAGGAGCACCGCCACAAGGGGACGAATACGCGATCTGTGTATCGAACGCATATGCGACCGCCCGAATTTTGCAAGGGTAAGGTGCAAGTGCGATATTCCCGTTGAGATCCTCTTTGAGGATAACTGCGGTAAAGAGGGAAGCGGAAGAGGAATAATAACGGTCAGTAAAGACGTGGTTCTCTTTGTGCCCGACGAATCCGTAATTCCCTTTGAAGTAGACAATATAGTCAGTGCAATATGCGTTATGGGATGTTACTTAGGTGAAAACACTTTTTCTCTTACCGCTTGCGTAACGGTAATACTTAAAGTAGTTGCGGATGTGGAATTGCTTATTCCGGCATACGGATTTTGCAAAATACCGCCCTGCGAAGAATTTGCATCGGAAGTATGCGACGAGTTTTTTAATTTGCCCATATTTCCCCCTGCAATGAGCGATATTTGCCGTTAATAAAAAATTTTTTTCTGTCCTCTTGAAAAAGAGGACAGTTTTTTTGCTTTTTACGAAAAAATAATTCGGATTTTATTTTTGAGGTAAAAACCGCACAAAAAGTTTAGTAAAAGTAAGAAAATGCGAACAAATAACTAAACAAATATTTGGCTGCATTAACGCCTTTCTTTAACCGTTAAATTGAAATAATGGGCAAAATCGCAGTATTTACGGGCGCTTTCGGTTTTTTTGCGAAAAGTGCGACCTTTTGCCGAAAAATAAAAAAACTTCTTGACAAAATCCGTAGCAAGTATATAATTTATCTGTTCTTTCGGTTTAGCAAAAATAAACTTTAAGTTAAGGGAGATGTGTATTTATGCTTCTGGGAGAAAAAATCAAGATGCGAAGAGTCCAACACGGACTTACGCAGGAAGAACTTGCAAACAGGTGTGAACTTTCAAAAGGTTTTATTTCGCAGATAGAGCGAGATCTGACAAGCCCCAGTATAGCAACACTGATGGATATATTGGAATGCTTGGGTACGAACCTTAAAGATTTCTTTTCCGATGAAACGGAAGAGAAAATAGTCTTTTCACCGGAGGATTATTTCGTAAAAGAAGTGGAGAAGCATTCCACCACTTGGCTTGTACCCTCGGCTCAAAAAAACTCAATGGAGCCGATAATGGTGCATCTTTCGGGCGGAGAGAAACTCGAAGAAGACGATCCTCACGAGGGCGAGGAATTCGGATATGTGCTATCGGGCAAGATATTCGTAGTTTGCGGAAGTACGAAAAAGAAGTGCAAAAAGGGCGACAGTTTTTATTTTAATTCTTCACGTCCCCACTATATTGAAAATGCGGGAAATACGGAGGCAGTGGTGCTTTGGGTAAGCACACCGCCCAGTTTTTAAGGAGCGGAAATGAAAAAGATAATAGTTGACTTAAAAAACATTACCAAAAGTTTTGACGGTGAAAAGGTACTTGACGGTATCAGCCTGTACATACGGGAAAACGAATTTATTACGCTTTTGGGTCCTTCCGGTTGCGGTAAGACCACCACTTTGCGCATAATCGCAGGCTTTGAAACGCCTGATTCGGGCGAAGTTTATTTTGAGGACAAACTGTTAAACGATGTTCCGCCCTACAAGCGCAATATTAATACCGTGTTCCAAAAATATGCGCTGTTCCCGCACCTTAACGTATACGAAAACGTGGCGTTCGGTTTAAGGCTCAAAAAAGTCAAGGACGAAGTTATTCGGACCAGAGTAAAAGAAATGCTTGCAATGGTAAACTTAAAGGGATTTGAAAAAAGGAATATTTCCACGCTTTCGGGCGGACAGCAACAAAGGGTGGCAATTGCCCGTGCACTTATAAACGATCCCGAAGTACTGCTGCTTGACGAACCTCTCGGTGCACTTGACCTTAAACTGCGTAAAGATATGC
>CAZBLS010000096.1:0-5218 GCA_964492705.1 uncultured Oscillospiraceae bacterium
CTCACCACTATTCCCTAATCAAAAAAACTCTCCCCAATTCGTTTTTTGGGGAGAGTACAGTACTTATATGCTATATACCGTATTATTTTTCGGATCTTTTCTTATTTATTATTACGCTGACCGTAACAGCACAGCCTACTGCCACAACCGCAACAATTACCCAAATCCACCAATAGGGATTTTCGCTGTTTTCACCGTTCTGTTCAAATGTGCCGTCGATATTCTGTACACCGTCGGTGGGAGCGGGAGTTTGCTCGGTTTTATTTTCAAGCAAATTTCCGTCACTGCCGTACAAAACTTTCATTGTAACGGTAGGTTCTTCGTCCTCAGGTTCGGGAGTAGGTTCCGGCTCGGGTTCTTCAGATTCGTAATCATCGGCAAGATACACGCCTGCATCCTTAAACAAAAGTGCCGAAATGTCCTGCGGATTAGACAAAGTATCAACGCAAAGGTTCCAATCGGTAAGCATATCGCTTTCCATTTCATCTTTGGCAACGTCAAAAGTCCACTCAACAAGCGTCCATTCCGAATCACTCACCGTCTTTTTACGGCCATTTACAAACATTACATTTCCGCTTTGGTTTTCAAAAAGTGCAGTATCTTCCAAACCGGATTCATACTTACTATTCCACTCATCGGGGTCTTTTGCAAGAGTTTTGTCCGCAGGAGTTCCTCTGAACAGAATACGCATTTGGGTTTCCGACCCCTCTTTGCCTTCTTTATATTCTATGCGAACTTTCATTGCAACGGTAACCGTGGCATCCTCACCGTCCGTGGCTTCTTTTATGGCATCGTAAACCGAAACCATCGGTGAATTGTACGCCACATTTATATTAGTGGCTCTGTAAACATCTTCGCCGTCAACAGTTTCTTTTTTTACCGTAGTATTCAGAGAACCTTTTTCCCACTCTCTTTTTAGAAAATTGTCTCCCTGTGCCGAAACCGATACAAAAAGCACCGCCGTCATAAGGCAGACTCCTATAAAGCCTATTATTTTTTTCATACGCACTCACCTTTTCTTCTATTATATGGGCAATAAGATTTTAACACGGATTTATTGCCGTGTCAATATCAAATTTGCCGATAAGGCAGAAATTATTTCGTCTTTCGTATTTTTAACGGTCCCCTGCCTCATCCCGTTTCGTCCTCCGCCTTTTGCGCCTATTTTTTTCAGACAATTGTCAAGCCGTTCCTCATTTTCATCAAGTGCCATAAAACGGTAGTTTCCGTTTGAACCCGAGAATGCATACGCTTTACCGAATTTTTGCTTTAATATATTGGCAACATCTTTTAAGAACTCGGCGTTTTCGGTAAACATATAAGGATTTGCGCATTTTTCTGCCATTTCCTTTATGCAGTTAAGCAGAATATTCCGTCGTGCAAGTTCGCATTCTTTAAGTTTTTCCGACGTTTTCTCAACTGCGTCGGCGATATTTTCCCGAGGAACCGACAGCATTTTGGATATCCGCATTGCATTTTCCTGCAATGAATTAAATTCATCAAGTGCCCAACTTCCGCTTTTTACCGTCAGTCTGACTCCTTTTTTATGCTTTTCCGCACCCGTTATTTTTATAATTCCTATCTGCCCCGCAGAAGAAACGTGAGGTGCACAGCAAGCGCAAATATCGGTATCTTCTATTTCCGCAATACGCAAATTTTCGCTTATTTCCTTTTTACTGCGGTAATTTTTATTGAAAGGAAGTTCGGGAAAATACGTTTGTACTTTTACGTCACGCCAAATTCTTCCGTTTGCTTCATATTCCAAAAATTTTATATCCGATTCCGAAAGTTCGCCGTTATAATCGGCTGTTACGTAGTTTTTGCCCATATGAAAGCCCACGTTATCAAATCCGAATTTTTTATTCACAAGTCCCGACACAATATGTTCCGCCGTGTGGTTTTGCATTCGGGAAAAGCGCAATTCCCAATCAATCTTGCCCCAAATTTTCCCCGTCGGAATCTTTTGTTCCGAAATATGCAATATTTGTCCGTTTTCCTCCACCGTATCGCATATTTTAATTCCGTTAATTTCGCCTCTGTCCCCTGCCTGACCTCCGCCCTCGGGGAAAAATGCGGTTCTGTTCAAAACCGAAACATATCTTCCGTCTTTTTCGTAAGATTTCACACACTCGGCTTCGAATTCCTTTATATAAGCGTCTTTATAATACAATTTTTCCGTCATTTTTCTTCATACTTTCTATATAATATATAATTTTTCCTTTTTTAAATTGACGTATTTCGCCGTCGGGCAATATAAACACGCCGTCCGCTTCCGTTTCGATATTGCATACGACATTTTCGCCGTCAAACTTCCTCTTTACATATATTCTGCTGTTTTTTGAAATGTATTCTCCCTCAAATGAGCCTAATTCCTTTATAAACAGCGGTTTAAGAATTTCCTTTTCAAATCCTGCACCCGATTCTCGCCACCTGATACCTGCAAGGTATTCAAACATCCGCCCCGTTACAGCGCCGGGAGCAAAATGATCCATACTGTCGGATTTCGGTCCCGTATACCCTCTCCAAGATTCGGTCACCGTATCGCCCGATTCACTTTGCAGAAAAAAGAATATATTTTTAAGAGGGAAATTCTTCCCTGTCAAGCAATTTACGGATTAACGCAGTATATCCGTAATCCGCAAACGTAAAATGCAGTTCATAACTTTCTTCTCCGCCCTTACATATATATACATCCGTATTCCGTACATTCCCCTGCGCTACTCCTCCCAAGTTACTGTCATTATTAAAGAATACCGCACCGTAAAGTACCCGTTCAGGCTCACCGTCAAGAAATCTTTCAAACATTTCTATCCGTACTCACTGCCCTTTTTCCGCTCCGCAAAGGGAAATTTTATATCTGCCCGTGCGGTTCACACCGAAATCTAACAGTATGCCTCCATTAAAGGGTCTGTCACTTTTCGGTTTTATTCTGTCGGTTATTTTTACAGGCGGATAAGAACGCAATACAAATCCCGCCGTTCCGTCGTCAACTTCCGTTGCATTATCACATTCGCCATTCGGTTTTGACGTGCACCAATCGGGAATCTCATTCACCGCACCGTACCGCTCGCCATACTGCACGTCGTTTTCACTTAAAGGAGAAAGTATAATCTTCCACGAAGAATCCGTTCCGAACATCTCCTTTTCTCCGTTGGCATATTCCGTTTCAATTTCGGCAATAAGCTGATTTTTATTCATTTTAACGTCAGTACGGGATTCACCGTTAAGCCATCCGTTTGCGGTTATAAACCCTACCGTATTTTCGCCCATCTTTAAAAGAGCGGTTATATCATACTCTCGGTATTCCCTGTATTTTTCGTTTATGCCTTGGGGCAAGATATCTTCATCCGCACGCACGCCGTTTATATTGTTTTCTCCCTTTCCCTTATAGGAAACGTACAAAGTCGCTTTTTTAAATTTTCCTTTATTGCAAAACTTTTGCGCACGTAAAGAGAATACTTATATGCTCTCGAATGAATGGAGCAGGTCAGCGTTTTTGATCTTTGTGAATTTTTCACCCTCCGTAAAATTCTCCGGCTCCGTGTTTCCCCAAAAGCCTGCGGTCCTGTAAAACAGCCAAGTTCCGTCGGTAGCATATATCTTATTTTCCGTTACGGTTTTCCCTATCAGTCCACAGGTAAAATAATCAAAAGTATCACTTTGATTGCTTGCTATATTAATTTGATCCCCCTCAAAAACGTACTTGCGTTAAAAGTCTTTACGTTGCTTATTACTTCTTTACCGTTTATATAAAGCGTGAAATTACTGTCACAGTAAAATTCGTATGTTACGTTTTTCCGTACCGCCGCATATAAATTTTTTCATTATATAAACTCTGCAATGGCACAGCCCCCAAATCCACCGTGCACCGTCCAAAACAAAAGTTTTTCCCAAGAACCCGTCCCTTGTGCATATCCATTTGCTGTTTTTAAAATCCCGTAGACCTACACTGTACATATTCAAGTTCCTTTTTACCTTGAAGTTATAAACAATTTTAGCACAGATAGATTTTTTATGCAATAAAATTATATTTTCGGCTTGTGAAAACTAACAATGTGTGCTAAAATAGATAATGAGGTAGATTGGTAATTTTTTTCGGAGGTTTAAATATATGAGAAAAACAAAAATCGTATGTACAATAGGGCCTGCCTGCGCTACGGAAGAAGTTCTTACCGATATGTGTCTTGCCGGAATGAACGTTGCAAGGCTTAACTTTTCACACGGAACGCACGCAGAGCACAAAGAAAAAATAGATATGATAAAGCGGGTCAGGGACAAACTTAATATGCCCATTGCCATTATGCTTGACACAAAAGGTCCCGAATGCCGTATAAAAACTTTTGAGAAAGGCAAGATTGTGCTTAACGAGGGCGATAAGTTCTCTTTTACGGTAGAAGATACCGTTGGTAATAACGAACGTGTTTCGGTAAATTACAAGGGACTTATAAACGACTTGGAAGTGGGCGATACGGTTCTGCTCAACAACGGTCTGCTTACCTTTAAGGTAGACAGCCTTACCGATACCGATGCTGTTTGCACCGTTTTATCAGGCGGAGAACTTTCCGACAGGAAAAGTATGAGTTTCCCCAACAAAGTGCTCAAACAGGAATATTTAAGTGCACAGGATATGGACGATATCGCATTCGGCATTGAAAACGGCGTTGATTTTATTGCCTGTTCTTTCGTTTCCCAAAAGCAGGATCTTTTGGATATAAAAGAATTCCTTAAAAGCAAAAACGCTTCCGGTACGGAACTTATCGCAAAGATAGAAAACCGTTCGGGCGTTGACAATATTGAAGACATCTGTTCCGAATGCGACGGCATTATGATAGGCAGAGGCGATATGGGCGTGGAAATTCCCTTTGAAGAACTGCCTGCCATACAGAAGCATCTTATTACAAAGTGCAGAATGCTCGGCAAACGTGTTATCACCGCCACGGAAATGCTGGAAAGTATGATAACCAAGCCCCGTCCCACCCGTGCGGAAATTTCCGACGTTGCCAACGCAGTTTATGACGGCACAAGCGCCATAATGCTTTCCGGTGAGACCGCCGCAGGCAAATATCCCGCACTTACCGTTGCCACAATGGCGAAGATCGCAACGCAAACGGAAAAGAGCATCGACTATTCGAGAATGTTCTCTTCTTCGGAATTCAAGATAAAAAACACCGTGGATGCGGTATCTCACGCAACTTGCTGTATGAGTATCGATATAAAG
>CAZBLS010000097.1:0-4942 GCA_964492705.1 uncultured Oscillospiraceae bacterium
TACACAAGTTCCCTTCAAAAATAAGCTGCGTAGTCTTTGACACCACACAGCCCAAACCTTATAATCTTACGCCAAAATCAGACGCAATTTCTTTTAATTTATCTAAATTATTCGAATAATGAGAATACGAACTATAACAATGAATCCCATCTTCCTCAGTAGACCATGTTTTACTGAAACCAAGCGGAGTTCCATTTTTATCTCTACTTACATATGTAGTCTCTGATTCGTTCGTATCTAAGCATTCTTTACAATCATATTCGTCATCTTCTTTATCATCTTCTCTATAACCAATTGCGACCTCATACATTTCTTCAGAATCACAATAGGAAATAACCTTTGATGAACAATCGTCTAATATAAAAGTAACAACCGAACAATTATCAATATATCCAGTTTCTTTCTTCATTGGTTCACACCACAATTCATCATCTCCATTGATATTAACCAATGTAATAATATACTCACCTTTATATCCATTTAATCTATCATGTAATACCAAATCTGTAGGCAAAAACCCAAACATTACTAATTCTCTAATCAGTTCTCTTGTATCTTCATAATTTGCAATGATTGAAAGATCTGCATACTCATCAGCTTCTTTAATTTCTTCAAATTTATCTGCAACCATTGCGGTGAAATCTTCATGATTTTCAAAATATAATCTTTCCATAAATAACCTCAACTATATTATGCATTTACGGCTTCTTTTAATAACTTTCCTGCTTTGAACTTAATAGCTTTAGATGCTTCAACATACACAGGTTCTCCTGTGCGTGGATTTTTACATTCTCTACCAGCTCTTTCAACAGTTTCGAAAGTACCAAAACCTGTAAGTGCAATTTTTTCACCTGTGGCTAAACCATTCTGAATTGCCTTTAAAGTTGCTTCTACAAATACACTTGTATCCTTAATGGTTACATCTTCTAATTCTTGTGCTACAATATCTTTTGTTGCTTTATATAAATCTTGTCTATTCATTTTTATTTTCTCCTTTATATCCGTATTTTTTACAAAATAGGAGAGTAGTCTCCGCTATTCAACAAGCTACTCTCCAACACATGTGTTTTTATGGCTTTGTCAGCCAAAATATAATTAACTGTGTCGCTCGTACACAGTCTATTTTGTCTTTAACTTAAAATCACAGGATAACAAGCTTTAACTCCGTTTTTATTTACAATACAAATCATCTGGGAAGCTTTTCCTGTCAATCTTTTTTCAATTGTATAATCGTCACCAGCAGAAGCCAAACTTCCACTTTGGATAAATTTTGTTTCTTGATTCATCATACAAAAATGTTTATGCCCGCATAGCACATACTCAGGGAAGAACCCGCACATAGAGGATAGTTTCATATATCCGTTTTTGCTTGTTTCATCCCAATCACCATGAACACATAAATATGTTTTTCCATCAATACATAAATCTGCAATTCCATCATCAATACTACGATGTAGTAACGAATGAAAATTATCATTATCCTCAAGAACTCTACAAATATCCCATGCAATAAAAGCATCAAGCCGTTCACTATGTTGAGCCAAATCCTTTGCTTGCAACCTTGAATGGTTGCCTGAACTCGAAGTTAGATATACATTGAAGTATTTTGTCAATTCGTAACAAAATGATGTTATGTATTCGATACTCAATTTTAATTGGTCAATGACATTTTCTTTATTAGATACCTCTATCGTTTTGTGCAATGATCCTGATACGCAATCACCTAACATAGTTACATAAACCCTATTTACATTATGTAATTTACCAATCGTAATGATTTCGTTTAAATACTTTTCTAATCTATCTTTTGCAATATCAGAGTTATATTCTCCGAACGTGGATGAAAAGGTCTGACCTATATGCAAATCAGACAAACATACAATCATAGAATCAGTGTCAAAAGAAATAGGAATATCTTTTTGAACTGAAAAATCAGTACGAGAAAAGTTATCTAGTCGTTCTTCTAACAACTCCATTACTTCATCAAAACGAGTATTTTCATAATTTTGTTTGTTCCACGAACGTCTTTGATCACGAAATTTAATTCTCTCACGTTCCAATTCTCTTTTCTGCACTTCAATTTCTTTTAACTGTGTGTCAGAATCTACAAATTTTGACTGATTGGCTTCTAACATCTTCTGAAACGCTTGAAATTTTTTACGGTATGTACTTTCCCCATAATCATTTCCAGTCAGCTCGTTGATAATATTAGCCACATCTTGCCACGAACCAATTTGTTCCTTATCTTTGCAAATACGATACACTAATTCTTCATCAGTTTCATTTTCAAATCTTTTATAGGTTGTAATAATATCCACCTACTTCCTTATTCATCATCAGAAGTAGGCTCATCAAGTTCCGATTCTGACTTTACTTTTGCTACCAACTCAATATCTACGCCATTAAATACAGACAGAAGAGTTGCAAGACTTTTTTCTTCACCATCTACATCTACCGTCATACGCTCAGTATCCAACATACCTACAATCTTCATTGTTTTTGTAGTGACTTCTTTAAAACTAAATGCGTTTGCCATTTTGTTTCTCCTTTATCTCCATACTTTTATACAAAAATAGGAGAGTACAATAACTCTCCATACTAAAATAATTGCGAAATATCAGTTACAACTTCATCAATAATATGATATTTTAATAAATCTTCACTAGATAAGTACCAATCTTTATTTTTGTTTTTATTAAATGTCTTTTCATCTATAGTTGTATTTTCTAAGATATAAGACTTCATTTGTTCAATTTGTTTTTTGTAATTTTTTTGAGCTTCTTCAATTTGCTCTGCTGTTCCTTGAAATGCAGCACTCCCAGAATGTGCCAACATTGAAGTATGCTTAAAAGCAAAGCGTTTTTTACCAGATAAAAAGATTAAAAATCCTGCTGACATTGCTACACCCATAGCAATTGTAATAACTGGAATACGACTTGATTTTACTAAATCGCAAAAGAATAATGCTTGTTCAATGTCTCCACCATATGAATGAATAAACAAACGAATTGGTTCGGGATTTTCAATGTCTTTCTCTTCGATGTTCATCTGGATAATGATTTTTGCCAATTCCACAAGAGAATAACTCTCATCAATTTCATAATCAATATAAAATGTTCGATTTTTTCTGTCCTTCCAATAAGTAAATTCTTCTGGTGTTGGTAATTCGCTTTCTTTCGTATTACCAATTAAAGGTATTTCTAACAATTCTATAACAAACCCTTCTTTCTATAATGGAATAATCATGCCCTTTTCTGAGCATGTTACTTTATATGTTTTATTATTTTTTGAAATTTCTTCTTTAAGGTGTTGTTTTAAACAATTTTTTGCTTCTGGTGATCCATGTACTAAAACCAACTGATTTGTTTTTAAATCAGAACCGAATTTCAATAAATCATTAAAATTTGCATGACTCGAAAATGTAGACATTGTAATACAATCTGCTTTGTTGGGAACTGGCTTTTTATTAATATTGATTGTCTTGTTGGATTTCCCATTTTTTATTCTGTAGCTTAAATAAGAATCATCATCTCCAACAAATCCCGAAAAACAAATCATCGAATTAATATCTTTTAGATACTGAGCTAAATACGATAAAATTCTTCCGTTCGTGCAAAACCCAGAACTTGATATAACAATTTTAGATGTATTGTCAAGAACACATGCTTGAGAATCTGCTTTTTCTCTAACATACTTTACATTTTCCCAATTATAAACCTTATTCCATAACTCATAATCTATTTCAGATAAAATGCCATTATATGCATCACAAATATCACAAGTTAACATTGAATCTACTACAATAGGAGTAGTAAAAGTCTTATCCTCTCCAAATAATAGATATAAAGTTGTCAATAATTCCTGCGACCTTGCAAATGAGAAAGCAGGTAGAATTAAACTACCTTTTCTTTCTAAGACAGTATCAATCGCCACTCGCAGATGTTCTATATCAAACTCACGAGTTTTCTTGCTTAATCTTGCATTTAAGCCATAAGTAGATTCCATAATTACAACATCATTAAAATATTTTGGAATTTCGGTATTTTGAACATAGTGATTTTTTGTTTCTAATGCACCAATATCAGAAGTATAAAAAATTTTCTTTCGTTTAATTCCATCATCGAGAATAATCTGTAATTGTGCAGCACCAACACAATGAGAATTCCTCATCCATTGAAATTTAACAATATCATCTAATTCATAAATTGTGTCATATTTATCATACACTTCGAATAATTTCAATGTGTTATAAACATCTTCTTCGGTGTAAATTGGTAAATAATCTCGATTATATCTTTTTGAAATTACTCTCGCTTCATCTTCTAATATAAAAGCACAATTTAATAATAAATGTTTTGCTATGACAGAAGTAGGATACGTCATAATAATTTTTCCATTAAAACCTTCTTTGGTAAGCCTAGGTAATAACCCAATATGGTCAATGTGGGCGTGTCCTACAAACACATAATTCAATTCTGATGGGTTAAAGGGGAATTTCTTAGAATTTACTTTATAGGATTCTAAATAAGAATTATCTTGATACAATCCACATTCTAATAATAACTGTTTGTCAGCAAAACGAACATAGGTCATACTTCCCGTTACATCTAATGCATTTTCTCCACATAGCATTATGCCATCTTTTTTTAGTTTCTTCTTTTTCAAAATGGTTTTATCAAACCTTTCTACCATATTTCGCTATTTAGCGATAATTGCTTCTAAATACTTTTTATGAAGTTTTTTATTTACAAAACTTTCTGTAAGATAATATGTTGCACGTTTACCACTTGAGACAGTTTTACTGATGCCGTTTTCTCCGAATTTGACACCGTTTGCAATCATGAAATCCTTTTCTTTTTTGTCAATAAGTAATATAATATTCACTCACTTTCGTTTTAAATTCTCTCCCAAAATGGAAGAGTAGAAATAGCGGGAATGGGAT
>CAZBLS010000098.1:0-4877 GCA_964492705.1 uncultured Oscillospiraceae bacterium
TGTTCAAACAGCTCTAAAACTTTTTGTCTCTCGCTCATAATATAACTCCTTTTTTCTTACAGTATATCACGGTAAATAAAAAAAAGAAAGGTTTTTTTTGATAATATAGGTTGATTTTTCGAAACAAGTATACTATAATATCCCAGTAAATGGGGGAATAAGTTATGTTTTTCGAAAAAGAGTATATTAACGCACAAATAATCGGTGTGGTCAGGCTGAAACAGGGCGAGATCAGTATTTTCAATACCGGACGGGACTTTAATGCACTGTCGTTCAGGATGCATTCCGATGCGGTGCTTTATTCCAATGGGCAGGAATATAAGATGAAAGACGGCTCGGTGGGGTTCGTTCCGGCAAATGTTGATTATAAACGCATTGCAACTTTTGACGAAATGACGGTTGTGCATTTTATAACGGACGGTGATGTTTCGAAGAGTATAGAAGCATTTGAAATTTCCGATTTTCGTTATTTGAAAATGCTTTTTGATAAAATTTGGGACTGTTTTGAGAAAAAAGAATCGGGTTATAAATATAAATGCGCATCGGTATTTTACGAGATTTTGGCTGAATGCCATAGACAAAACGGTCAGGATGAAGCATATGTTTCAAAAATAAAAAATTCAGTTGAATTTATAAACGGAAATTTTACAGACCCCGATTTAAAACTCGAAGCAGTTGCCAAATGCTCTTTTGTCAGCGAAGTATATTTCAGAAAACTTTTTAAGGAAGAATACGGCATTTCTCCGCTGAAATATATAATAAATCTGCGCATACAACGGGCAATGCAACTTATTTCGGAGGGATATTATACGTTAAAAGAAGTGGCGTATATGTCCGGCTATAACGATTACAGGCATTTTTCCACGGAGTTTAAAAAGATAAACGGTGTTTCACCGTCGGAATTTATGCACAGCGGTAAAAAAGGCTTGATTTTTGATATGAGGGATGCTATAATAACCTAAAATTTGATGTCGGCATACCGCTGTCAAATAGCGTGCGTATTTAATTTGAGATTTGATCTGAAAAAGCGATAAAGCAAATTTCAGGAGGAAAATAAGATGACAAAAGAGCAGAAAATCAGGAATTTAACAGTTCCCAACAGAAAGATCGACGTTGTTTTGGACACGGATGCATATAATGAAATTGATGATCAGTTTGCAATTTCATATATGCTTTTATCAAAGGATAAGTTGAATACAAAGGCAATCTATGCCGCACCGTTTTTTAATTCCCGTTCGCAAGGACCTGAGGACGGAATGGAAAAAAGTTATGACGAGATACTTAAACTTCTCGGACTTTTAAGGGAAAATACACCTGTTTTCAAAGGTTCAAAACAGTATCTCGAAAGCGAAACAGTGCCGGTGATATCACCTGCATCGGAAGACCTTGCAAAGAGAGCACTGGAATATTCACCCGAAAATCCCCTTTACGTTGTGGCGATAGGGGCTATAACCAACGTTGCTTCCGCAATATTGCTTGAACCCAAAGTTGCAGAAAATACCGTTGTTGTTTGGCTTGGCGGACACGCACTTCATTTTGCTCACACTCGGGAATTTAATATGGTGCAGGATATCGCCGCCGCAAGAGTGGTAATGCAAAGCGGTGTGCCCTTTGTGCAACTTCCATGCTGCGGTGTGGTAAGCGATTTTACCGTTTCAAAATGCGATTTGGAGTATTGGCTAAAAGGAAAAAACAAACTTTCGGACTATTTGGCGCAAAACGCCATAGACGAAGCGGACAGTTATGCAAAAGGAAAGCCGTGGACACGGGTAATTTGGGATGTTACGGCGGTTGCGTGGCTGTTAAATGACGGCGGACGCTTTATGCTTGAAAGGATAATTAAAACACCGAATGTTACCTATGAGGGAATTTATGAAGACAATCCCTCGGGGGATGATATGAACTACGTTTTCTATATCAACCGAGACAGTCTTATGCAAGATCTGATAAGCAAACTGATTGCGTTTAAGTGAGGAAAAAATGAAAGTACTTAATTTCGGCTCCTGCAATATTGATTACGTGTATTCCCTTGACCACATTGTGGAGTCGGGCGAAACGGAAAATGCATATTCCCTTGAACTTTTTGCCGGCGGAAAAGGTCTTAATCAGTCGGTAGCCTTGGCAAAGGCGGGGGCAAAAGTCTTCCACGCTGGCATTGTGGGAAAAGACGGCGAATTGCTTATTGATACTTTAAAGGAAAACGGCGTTGACGTTTCATATATAAAAAGGACGGATAAACCAAGCGGTCACGCAATAATTCAAGTGGACAAGCAGGGCAGAAATTCCATAATAGTGCTTTCGGGCGCAAACGGAATGATTACGGAAGAATACACAGACAGCGTGATTGAAAACTTCGACGGCAACGATATTTTGCTTTTGCAAAATGAGATAAACGGTATCGGCAGAATAATCGATAAAGCATATGAAAAGAAAATGTGCATTGTATTAAACCCGTCACCTGTCAACGGCGATTTGGATGATGTGGATTTCGGCAAACTTACGTATATTATCTTAAACGAAACCGAAATTAAGGCGATATCGGGCGAAACGGACACTGAAAATGCTCTTAAAACGCTGAAAAAAAGATATCCCCGTTTAAAAATAATGCGGGGGATGATATGAACTACGTTTTCTATATCAACCGAGACAGTCTTATGCAAGATCTGATAAGCAAACTGATTGCGTTTAAGTGAGGAAAAAATGAAAGTACTTAATTTCGGCTCCTGCAATATTGATTACGTGTATTCCCTTGACCACATTGTGGAGTCGGGCGAAACGGAAAATGCATATTCCCTTGAACTTTTTGCCGGCGGAAAAGGTCTTAATCAGTCGGTAGCCTTGGCAAAGGCGGGGGCAAAAGTCTTCCACGCTGGCATTGTGGGAAAAGACGGCGAATTGCTTATTGATACTTTAAAGGAAAACGGCGTTGACGTTTCATATATAAAAAGGACGGATAAACCAAGCGGTCACGCAATAATTCAAGTGGACAAGCAGGGCAGAAATTCCATAATAGTGCTTTCGGGCGCAAACGGAATGATTACGGAAGAATACACAGACAGCGTGATTGAAAACTTCGACGGCAACGATATTTTGCTTTTGCAAAATGAGATAAACGGTATCGGCAGAATAATCGATAAAGCATATGAAAAGAAAATGTGCATTGTATTAAACCCGTCACCTGTCAACGGCGATTTGGATGATGTGGATTTCGGCAAACTTACGTATATTATCTTAAACGAAACCGAAATTAAGGCGATATCGGGCGAAACGGACACTGAAAATGCTCTTAAAACGCTGAAAAAAAGATATCCCCGTTTAAAAATAATGCTCACCCTCGGTTGTGACGGCTGTGTTTATTCGGATAGCGAACGGGAAGTCTTTCAGCCTGTTTTTTCCGTAAATGCAGTTGATACTACCGCCGCAGGAGATACTTTTACGGGATATTTTATATCGGAAATATTGCGAAACACCGATTATGCGATTGCATTGCGCAATTCGTCGGCGGCATCTGCCATTGCGGTATCGAAAAAAGGTGCATCTGCTTCAATACCGAAAAGGGAAGAGGTTACGGAGTTTTTAAGATCCGAGCCGTAAGGCATTGAAATAAACGGCAGAGCACATACGAATATCGGAGGGACAAACTACGTAGATTAAATACAGAAACGCCGTTCTACGGGATAAGATAGAGTCCGTCGTTGAGAACTGTATTCGTTGGTTTACCGCTGAAACCGAGTGGGCAAAGGGGAAACTCTTGAAACGGACGGAGAAATCGAACGTACTTCTTTGACGTGAATACTGTGAGGAAAAATTCCCCGAAGCTGTTTTCCGTCCGAAATCTGAGATTAAATGGAATGGCAGACACATTGGATAGGTAACTTCATACTGTATTGACGGAAACTGTGAATGGATTGGCAAAATTAAGGACGGTCAGACCGTTTTCCGTGCCGATGGCATTGATATTTGCAAATCCGACGTATGGGGTTAATGGTATCGGCACAAATGCTTTGCGTGCATTTACAAATGACTGTTTTGAGAACGGCGTCGGCGAAATTTTCGCACAAACTCGGTATGGCAATTTTTCTATGATTTGCTGTGCGGAAAAAAACTTTGTTTTTCGTATTAAAAGTGAAATAATAAGAAAGTTGCGACGGCTGTTAAACCATACGGAATTGAGAACAGGTTAAACGGTAAAAAAAAAACGGGTATTCGCCCGTTTATTTATTTAGTATTTTCCTGTCGGCACGGCGAATTCTCGACCAAAGCAGGACTATTACCTGACCGATTAAGCCGAGTGGGAATATCAGCCAAAGGTTAATGTTCAGCGTAAGCAGAGTCACATATGCGGAAACCAATGCCGACCAGATTAAAAGTGAAATAATAAGAAAGTTGCGACGGCTGTTAAACCATACGGAATTGAGAACAAGCCAAACGATAAATGAAACGGGCAAGGCGTAAATAAATGAAAGCCACCAAAATTGAAGTTCACCTGTTATACTTGTACCTACCGTATACACGAGAGCGGCGATAAACAAAACGAGAAAAATTGAAATTCCCGTGATATAGGCTCTGTTTTTCAGCCTGCGAGAGTTCAGTTTCGCTTTTTCGGCAACAACGTCGGGATGAATGTCGCTGATGAGATAATCCACCGTTACCGAAAAGTAGTCGGCAATGTTTTTAAGTACGGAAACGTCGGGAATGGATTCGGCACGTTCCCATTTTGAAACGGCCTTGTCGGAATAATTAAGCGCTTCCGCAAGTTCTGCCTGTGTAACGTTGCGTTTACGGCGCAGTTCCGTTATATTTTTTGCAACGGTTTCTTTAAGTTCTGTCATATTAAAAACTCCGTGAAGAATTTAGCGTGATTTTATACTTTATAC
>CAZBLS010000099.1:0-4864 GCA_964492705.1 uncultured Oscillospiraceae bacterium
ATTTAAAGGGCAAAAAACCCGTAATAGTGGAAATGCAGGACGACCTTATCACAACACCGGGTATCTGCCTTGCAAACACAAGTTATCTGCGTGATTTCTTTAAGACAAACAACGTTACCGTTCATCTTGAAACGTCACTTTGCGAGATAAACGGCGAAAGCGTTACCCTTAAAGATAAAGATGGCAAAACATTTTCGGAAGAAGCGGATTCCGTAATCTTGTCGGTAGGATATAATCCCGCACCTGTTTTCTCAAAGGGAAAACGCATTCACGTAATCGGCGATGCACAGAAAGTCGGAAACCTGCGCAGTGTTATTTGGGGCGCTTGGAATACTTGTATGAAACTGTAAGGAGAGCAAAAAATGATTTTAACAGACGAACAGCAAGCCATCCTTAACGGTGAAAAGGGTGAAACTCTTGCAAAAGTTATGAAGACATTGGTTATGTACGGCGATGCTTTTGAGGCGGAAAAACTTGTACCTATTACGTCAAAGTACAATCACCTTGTAACCTCATTCGGTCTTAAAGTAATGTCACCTGTGTACGATTTAATGCAACAGATTCTTGATGACGGAGTTTCTTCGGGACAGAAATTTTCCGTAGATCCCCGTCCCATAGATAAAAACGTACCGGCTGATTTCCTGCAAAATCTTGTTTTCAACAAGTTTATGTACACAAAACAGGATTTTTACGAAAAACAACTTGATAAGTTGGGACTTATGGACAAAAATGCCTTTACCTGTACCTGCTATATGGATGAGGTGGGTAACAAGCCTCAAAAGGGTGACGTTCTATCTTGGGCGGAATCAAGTGCGGTGGTTTATGCAAATTCCGTACTCGGCGCAAGATGTAACCGTAACTCGGGTATTCTCGACATAATGGGCTCCATTGTAGGTTACGTGCCCTATTTCGGGTTGCTTACCGACGAAGGCAGAAAGGCCACTTGGGTCGTAAAGGTTGAAACATCAAAAAAACCCGAAGCGCAACTTTTAGGTTCGGCAATCGGAATGAAAGTAATGGAAGATGTACCCTATGTTGTAGGTCTTGATAAGTGGCTCGGTACGGAACTGAACGGTTCTGCCTGTGCATATCTTAAAGATTTCGGTGCCGCTACCGCATCTAACGGCGCTGTGGGACTGTATCATATCGCCAATCTCACTCCCGAAGCGGTTGAACAGGGCGAAAGCCTTATCGCAGAGGGCGCAAGAGAGTATATTATTGACGATGCGGAACTTGAAAGAGTGAAGAATAACTATCCGATTATTTGGAAAAATCCCGATGCCAAGCCGAAACTTTGCTTTGTGGGATGTCCGCATCTTTCGCTGGAACAACTTGCGGATTGGACGGAAAAGATAGAAGAGGAACTGAAAAAGAACGGCAAAAAGAAAGTTACCGTACGCACGGTGCTTACCGCCGCTCCCAACGTACTTGAAAAGTTTGAAAAAACCGAGTACGCTTCACGCCTCAAATCCGCAGGTGTTATTACGTCGTATATATGTCCTCTTATGTATATGAACAATCCTCTCTGTAAAAAAATGCCGGTAATTACTTCGTCAAACAAGCTTCGCACCTATACAAGTGCAAGGTATTATACCGACGGGGAAATTCTCCGAATAATCACGGGAGGTGAAAACTAATGAAACAGTTTAAAGGCAGAGTTATCACTTCGGGCGAAGTTACTGCGGAAGCGGTTGTGACAAAAGAGGGCTTTAACACTCTTGCTTCCTTGCAAATGGCGTTGCAGTTCGGCGACAAAGAAGTAAAGTGCGGAGACCAAAGCAATAAGGAACTTTACGGCAAACCCCTTATAAACAAAGCCCTTTGCTTGCCTCAAACCATCGGCTCCACAACGGGCGGACTTGTGCTTTACTGCGCTTGTTCAATGGGCAAAAATCCTGCCTGTATGCTCTTTGCTAACCATATCGATTCCCTTGCGGCGGCAGGTGCAATACTTGCCGATGTTTGGGTTGACGGTGTTACTATGCCCGTTATCGATTCCCTCGGCGACGAGTTTTTAAATTACGTTAAAGACGGAATGAAGATTACCGTTAAAGCAGACGGCGTTGTGGAAGTGGAATAAATTATTCCGCCCTTGCGTATCGGAAAAATGTTTTTTTAAAATCAGTACTGCAAAATAAATATAAAATGCGCTCCGAGATCGATTGATTTCGGGGCGTTTTTTTGTTGGACGGTAGAAATTATGAATTGGGAACAAGGCGACGGATATATAAAAAAGGCAGGGAGATACGGCAATATGCAGGCGCAAGCATTTAAGAATACCGGAATACGGGCTGCGAGTATATGAGAATATGAACGTATGGGGTGTGGAAACATAATAACATAAGGACATAAAAATGGAATATGAGTATAAAGTATAAAGTATAAAGTATAAAGTATAAGAATAAATCTTTATGACGGCATAAATGCAGGTGCATTGCATAAAGGGAACGGAAGTTACTTTTTTCTGAAAAATTTCAATGCATAAAACCCGACGGAGCGGACAAACGTGCTTCCGTCGGGCTTTAACGTACGGTTTTGTGAGTCGGTTTTAAATTTTAGGTTACAGTCCCGTAAAACCGAGGCTTACTCGCAAACCCTCTTCCACACGGTTCATAGCAGGTGGGTTAAGTGTGGCAAGGTGTTCTTTAAGCCTTTTTTTATCTATTGTGCGTATCTGCTCCAACAAAATTACCGAATCTTTGGGCAGACCGTGCTTTTCACCGTCCAGCGCTATATGCGTCGGTAATTTCGCTTTCCCCGTACGGGAAGTGATTGCGGCAACGATTATGGTGGGGCTGTATCTGTTGCCGATATCGTTTTGCAATATCAGCACAGGACGCACTCCGCCCTGCTCACTGCCCACTACGGGCGAAAGGTCGGCATAGTAAATTTCGCCCCTCTTTATCAAAACGGTCACCCTTTCCTAAAAGTCTTTATCCTCCGCAAGGGGACGGCACAGGTACAGGTAATACCTGACGGGGATATTGCGGTAACCGCACTTTAAAGCCGTCCGTACTTTTATTTTATGATATTTTAACTTTTTTTGCTTATTTGCGTTTTTAAAACGGCGAATATATATAAATATAAGTTGCTTCTTTGCGGGAAAAACGCATTTCATTTTTGCTCCTTTCTTATTATGGCAGAATTATTTTTTGCATATACAATTATTTTAATAAGGAGAAAAATTTTGAAAAAAACAATTCGAAAATATCTTGCTTGACTTAAAAGATTCTTAGTGATAAAATAAGTATGCTCTCAAAGAGAAAAGGGAGAGCGGACAGTTCGTAACCATCCTGTCCGAAAACAAAACTAAGGAGTCCGAAAAATGAATACTACTGTAAAACGTACGGTTAGGGGCGCACTTATTGCGGCACTTTATGCGTGCATCACCGTTTTTATGCCCTATCAGCTTTCGTTCGGTCCCGTTCAGGCAAGGCTTTCCGAGGCACTTACGCTTTTGCCTTTTATTATGCCCGAAGCGGTTGCCGGACTTACCGTAGGATGCTTTATAGCAAATATTTTCGGCGGAAACGTGCTTGATATAGTGTTTGGCACATTGGCAACATTTATTGCATCGTTTCTAACGTCGAAAATGAAAAAAATATGGCTTTGCCCGTTGCCTGCGGTAATCGCAAACGGTTTGATAGTTGGGGCAGCGGTAACGCTTATAACTTATCGGGATTTTTCACTTGCCGTGTACGGCGCAACAGTGCTCAGCATATCCGTAAGTGAAACCGTCATATGTTACTGTATGGGAATACCGCTGACGGTTTTTATTTCGCAATTGAGCAAAAAAGTACCTTTTCTAAGATAAAAATGACAAAAAACGAAAGAAAAAGAGCCAAAATTGAAATTTTACATTTAAAATTAGCATATTTTTAATATTTAAAGCAAAAAAAGTGTTGAAAAAGTTTTGGCTAAGTGGTATAATCAATCTGTGATGTGTAAGTGTACTTACATAAAATTTTTAAGGAGGAATTCCATAATGAAAAAAGCTTTCAAATTTTTATTTGTAGCTGTTCTCATTGCACTGATGGCTGTAACTGCCGTTGCTTGCGGCGGAAACACTGGCACCGACGGTGGTACAACTCAAGCAACACCTACGCCTGTGCCCGGCGACAACACTACTGAAGCAAATAAAAACTTCACCCATCCCGGTGAAACGTATACATTCAGTTCTTGGCAGTACAAAACCGATCAGCCCTATGCGGGTGACGATGAACGCAATCAGGCTATGAGAGACCGTATTGCAAAAATTGAGGAAGACTATCAAATCAAAATCGAATTCGTAGCAGATAACGATGCGCATTTGCAGTCGGCATTCCAGGGCGTGCCCGAGATTACCGGCGGTAAAGAGGGCGGTTTGCACACAATGATGAGAACATATCTCTATCAGAACCTTACAGGTCAGTGCCTTACAGCTCTTTCGGACTATTCTCACGTTTATGATTTCAGAAACGAAGATAAGTTCAATGTTTATTCACAGTATGACCTTTGCGAGTATAACGACAAACTTTGGTTCTTTATCCCCGTTGAAATCGGCGTACACTTTGAGTGTGGCGGTAACTGCCTTGTATTCAACAAGAAGTTGCTTCAAGCACAGGGTTACACTGCCGATATGATTTACGGTTGGGTAAATGACGGTTCTTGGACTTGGAGTAAGTTCGAAGAAGTTCTTACTGCAGTAACCAATCCCGGTGAAGGAATTTGGGGTATTCAGCGCGGTAACGAAGCACTCGTTATGTGGTCGCTTGCTAACTCCAACGGTACCGAATTTGTTACTTTGGAAACAATGGAAAACGGTCAGAATCAGGATAAATTCGTTTATTCCGGCGACAAGGGCGAAAGACTTATGGAAGCATAC
>CAZBLS010000100.1:0-4832 GCA_964492705.1 uncultured Oscillospiraceae bacterium
ATTACCATCGAATAGTTCGAGTAAAATCCAACGGTTATTGTGCTAATCAGAAGCGGTATTAGTATGTTATCCGTATGGTTCACTACTACATTTCCCACCTGATATGCAAACATAGCCTTAATGTTTGTCCATATCGTTTTCTTTTCTACTGGATCAATTTTATTTTTCCCATTTATAAACGGATATTTTTGGGATGCAACTAGCGAACTGACAACATTGATAAGTATGGAAAACAGTATCTGCAGTGCAAGATACAATGTGTAATTGTGAAACACTAACGCTATTACGGTTAAGACAGCGAATTGAATGATCTGAACTATCGTTGTGCAAATCTTAATAACATAATTTTTTTGATCTGCTGTTAGTATCGCAGTTTTATAAACAAGAAAATAGGAGGCGACGATATTGGTGAGGTATAATAGATAATACAGTGTGATATTTCCTACGTCAGCCTCAATGTTTACTAAACAGTCCAAAAACGGAACTACAAGTAAACCGATTGCCGCAACAGCCAAACCGATAATCCTATATAACTTTTTATAATAATTTATCAGAGCGTTTACATGAGCATGATCGTTCTCTGCAACCGGTTTATATAGGCAATACAAAATTGCACTGCCAACACCTAATTCTGCTAATGACAACACACTGAGTATGTTGGAATACAATCCACTTATGCCCAAATAATTCTCGCCAAATGCAACTATGAAAATTTTTCTTGTTCCAAAATTCACCAGTAATATAATAAATTGGGCTATTATATTTACTACTGTATTAACAGCGGAATTGTAGCTTCTTGACTTTTGATTCATATCACATCACCTTTTTAACATTCTATGGTATGCGTAGCTTAAAGCTCTGTAAAGTCTACCGCCGCGGTAATATTTTTTGACAATATAATCAAAACCTTTTTTACGATAATCTTTCCAAAAAGCATTGTATTTTTCAGGTATTGCAGCAGGCTTTTGAAGCGATGGCTGATCTGTATCTGTGATGGACACAAGCTGTTTTTTTATATCATTACAATTCTCAAAAACATTTTGTCCTTTGCTCGAATTGACAAGAACAAATGATATCCCATTCTCATCAAACAATTCAGGGTGATGCCTTTTTATCCCCCAAAAGTCAGCTAACGTAATATCCGATATCCTGTTTGTTGAAGTGAATTTACATTCGAAACAGCCTTCATTCATACCAAGGGATGAATGAAAAATCGATTTGAACAGTTGCGATTCATATGACTGATAATCCTTAGTCCCGTCGGACAAAACATTTACTTCCGTATGCTTCGTCCATCCGTTTACTTTGGCTCGGAACAAGTGATCGACAATTTTCTTGCCTTTCTTTTTTTCATAGTATGAAATGTATTCGCCAAACAAGGCAGGACTGGTTGTGCCGTGGCAAATAAAATCCACTAAAATTAAATTGGTAGAGTCAATCGTTTTCAAAGCGAGATATTTTTTTACAGAGGCGCACTGACAAGGCGTTCCCGTAAATAAAACTGTTCTTCCATTTGTAAGATCCTTGGCAATTTCTGAATGTATGTGTTTTAATTCACTTTGAACATACTTTGAGCCTCGCATATTGCCATAATCGCTTTCAGTACGAATGTGCTGTACAACTCCGTTTTTAAGAACGCAACCATAAATAATACCGTTTTTGCCGATGATATAATCTGCAATAGCCGAAAACGCTCCGCCCGATGTGCTATTTTGTAAAACCGTAATATCCCTATGCTTAACAGCATATGCTTGTTGCAATGCTTCATTTCTCTCCAAGACGATGTATTGCGGGCACACTTTTAAGCATAAACCGCAATTAAGGCAAGCAGTCTCATCAATGATAGGACGAATAAATCCTGAGTCGGTACCGTGCATAATTGCATTTCGGGGACATATATTTTCACACGCCAAACAGCCTATGCAGTTTTTTTCTATTACGTGCGTGTTCATTTCAAAATCTCCTTCAAGTAATCCAATGATTCTTTTCTCATCTCGGCCATTTTGGAATTAACAAAATTCCAATCCACATCATCATTCATCTTCAAGGCGGATATGATTCGCTTTTCCGAAGAAAAAGTCTGCAATATATTCTCTATACGGCTGTTAACCTTGGAATCGGTTTTTAGAAGTTCAACATAAAACTTCTTATTAAAAATTATTGAAAATGCGGTTCCGTGAAACGAATTTGTAACCACATATTCCGCATTGGAAATGGCATTGACGAAATCGATAGGATCAGCAGTTTTCAGTCGTTTGCACTTACAACGGAAAGGCGCTTTTAGCGGATTTCCGACAAATACCACCATACAACCGGTTTTATTGGCAAGTTTCTCAACATATGAACGTAAAGTGTTTGTCAATTCAAAGTAATACGCAAATATATATTTATGCTTGGGCTTAACAGAAATATTTAATTGGGCTTGCCAATCTTCTTTAGTCAAAAGCATTGTGGGATCTAAATCTATTCTTTGATTTACTATTCCAAGACTGCTTAGTATATCTAACCCCTGCTTCTCTCTTACAGAACACATTGCAAAATCGCTAAGAATATTTTTATACTCCTCTTTGTATTCAGGTGGCAAAGAAGATATACCAAAACTTGCAGCATAAGAGTATTTTTTATTGCCTTCATTTACGAATTGCAGAAAATAGTTTTTATCAAAATCGTGCGCACCGTAATTCCAAACTTGATCGCTTCCGGTTATAAATTTATCATATTCATCTGATATGAGCATCATATCTTCTTTAGTATGAAGCTCACCACTTAAATTCAAATAACTATTTCTATATTTCTCAAATTTTGCTCTACGTTTTAATTCTGATTTTCCTTGAATTAGAAATTTTACTTTATCCTTTAGACTTGCTCTTTGTGAAAGAGAAGGATAAAAATACATATCTTCAATAATGGAATTTCTATAATCCAAAACTTGTGCCTCAACACCAAATTTTGAAAGTGAATGACGCAAAGCGAATGTCTGTAACAAAGCACCATAATTTAACGCTCTATGAAATGTGATAATTCCTACTTTCATCTTTTCTCCTCGTTGTACTTCAAATTTATTTTTTTAAACAGTTTATTATAGTGCGGTTTTAATAAAGCAGCCGTAATTTTCACTGTTGCCTTTACTCCACTTTCAAGATATATCTCATCTGGTATTCTGAAAATCTTTTTAACAGATGAAAACGAAGCATATGCTTTCGCCTTGTCAAGCAAATTTATTCCATAAATTGCATCGCTTAAAAATCCCATGGCTGTGCCTTTTGGATTTTTAGCTAACAATCTATTTGAGTTCATTGTATAGCCTGTTTCTTGATATTCGAAAATGTATATTGCATCATCAATATACACCATAGGAGCTATTGATGTTATTTGGTTATATAACACCTTTTCACTAACAAATCTTTCATTGTTATATTGTGGGAAAGAGAACTCTTTAATCATATTTGTTTTCAATACAATTGCAAGCTCACCAGCAAAACTATATCTATAATAAATCTCGCGCAGTCCCACCAGACAATTTTTCAGCGAGAAATTACCTCCTGATATATTGCCGTTTGTGTCAATTTTGCGAAAATAGTACCCCAACACATCACGTGAAGAATTTGCTATGTGCGCAGCATAAATTTTTTCTACAGCGTCATCTGTAAGGTAATCGTCAGAATCAACGCAAACAAACAATTCGGTATCACATTTGTCAACACCCATATTGTGTGCAATATGTTTGCCTTGATTTTTTTGATAATAATATCTAATTTCAAAGCTTGAATTCTTTTTATATATTTCAATGAGCCTTTTAAGATCATCTGTTGAACCGTCATCAACAATTAACCAAACAAAATTTTGATTATTTTGCCGCACCAAGCTTTCATATAATCTTTTTATCAAATGTACTCGGTTATAAACAGGAGTAAATATTGTCAGTTTCATTTACTGTTCATCTCCTTTGAACTTGTGTTTGATTTTTACAAGGCACTGAACAAAGCGATAGCCAAACACGGATAAAAGAAATTTGATAAATTTCTTTTTGGGAGATGTCCATGAGCCTGCAAAGTGATGAACTGTATATGTGTTCTCGGTCTTTTTTACAACACCATCAATTAAATCCTTTGCGCATAAATAATCAAAGGGAAGCATCACAAAATCAGCAAACTCTTGCATTGTGTTGTTGAGTACAATCGGATAATTAGATACTGTGATATCAGTAATGGTTTTAACATTAGTAGTTAAATCTAAGCTTCCGTCCTCCAAAACAAAATGCTTATCATCATAGTAATCCAACAGAAGTTTTACCCACTTGTTATTCTTTTCTGCTCCCATTGTTCCCGTAGGAATACGATCGGGACCTTCGAATCCTGAAAAAGCTGGATATTGAAGCAAATCGTCAAGCGGTTTCAACACTTCAACATCTGTGTCCATATATATTCCGCCATAATCATACAACACCCTTAAGCGGACATAATCAGTAACAAACGCAAACTTCTTGTTTTGATAGGCTTCGTAAACATACTGATTTGAAGTTATATCAAATGTTTGTTCATTCCATACTTTGATTTCATATCCAGGATTATATTTTTTCCAGGTATCAATATATTTTTGCGCTTCTTCCGGGATTGGCTTCCCGCCAAACCAACAAGCGTGTAATATTTTAGGTATCATATGCTGTTCCTTTCGTTTTGGTATATTTCGTCATTTATAAAAACATATGCTATTAAAAAGAACATCCAGGTTTTTAAACTACAACTTCTTAATGCTGTCATAGCAAAAAAAGCATATGTTATCAACGGAATCACTGATTGATAATTAAATTTATTATTATTTAATTTTTGTTG
>CAZBLS010000101.1:0-4816 GCA_964492705.1 uncultured Oscillospiraceae bacterium
GCTTTGATATCTCTCTACAAAACTGAAAAACCCGTATGAAAATCTGCCCCCGAAAAGAGATTTGAATATCTTGTAGCCGTCAAGAGGCGGAATTGGCAGGAAATTAAATACCGCAAGGGAAATATTGCATATAGCAAGATAGAAAAACGCCATTCCAAATGCCCAAACTATTAAGGCAAATACCGAATTTGTTGCAATCGGAAAAATAACGTAATTGCAAAATCCGTACAAAAATGCCGAAACAAACGCAAGGATAATATTTGCGATAATGCCTGCCGATGCCACTTTAAGCATACTTTTATTGCCGTTTTTTAAGTTTTGCGGAACAACGGGAACGGGTTTTGCCCAACCGAAGCCTAAAATTACCATACAAAGCAGGCCCAAAGGATCGATATGCTTAAAGGGATTGAGCGTAAGCCTGCCTGTACTCTTTGCAAAGGAGTCCCCCTCTTTATACGCCGCATAGCCGTGAGCATATTCGTGCACGGTAAGTGATAAAAGTAAAAGAGGCAAAAGAATTAAAAAACTGAGCAAACCGCCCATTGCATCTTCCATAGGACTTCCGCTTAACAGATCTAACAACATATGTAAAAACTCCTATTATTTAAGATATTCGGGTAAAACATCGTTTAAAGTAATATATTCGTAAGTTTGTCTTTTAACTATCTCGCAACTTTGTCCGTCTTTAACAAGAATCATTGCCGGAACTGCGTTACGGTTATAATTGCTCGCCATTGAATAATTGTACGCACCCGTGGTAAACACGGCAAGAACATCTCCCCTTGAAAGGGACGGCATTGGCGTATCAAAGGTTATCATATCACCCGATTCACAGCATTTTCCGGCAATAGATACGGGATGAATATGTTCCTCATTCATTTTATTTGCGCACACGGCGTCATACTTTGAGCCGTACATTGCCGTACGAACGTTTTCAAACATACCGCCGTCGCAGTTACAGTACGTGCGAATATTGGGAATTTCTTTTATTCCGTTTACCGTATAGAGAGTTGTGCCTGCCTCACCCACAACTGAACGTCCGGGTTCGATAATAACGTTCGGCATAGGAAATCCCGTTTTTTCGCACAGTTGCGAAAGTGAACCGTGTATAACTTTTATAAACGTTTCGAAACTTTTGGGTGTATCATCATCGGTATACCTTACGCCGTAACCGCCTCCGCAGTTAAATTCCTTTAAAGTGATACCGCATTTTTCCCTTACCTTGCAAGCAAAATCCACAAGATGACCGCACAGAATACCGAAAGGTTCTTCCTCGAATATTTGCGAACCTATATGGCAATGGATGCCGTTAAGTATCATATACTCACTGTTTGTAACTTTTTCCGCCGCAAGAATTGCTTCTTCCATTCCGAAACCGAATTTACAGTCCATACGCGCCGTCTGTACCGCTTTATGAGCGTGAACGTCGATATTCGGGCGAAGCCTGAGTGAAATCTTAATCTTTTTATTTTCTTCTCTGCATACGTTTTCTATAACTTCAAGTTCGTCAAAGCCGTCGGCAATAATAGAATATATACCGTTTTTAACCGCCATACGGATCTCATCTTCGGTTTTGCCGTTACCGTGAAGTTCAATATTTTCCGGATCTATTCCTGCCGAAAGAGCGGTATACAGTTCTCCGCCGGACACCGTATCTATGCCAAGTCCCTCGCTTTGAACTATTCGCAGTACAGCCTTGCAGTTAAGCGCCTTTGAAGCATACATAACTTTGCCTTGTGGAAAGTATTTTCTCATAGCCGAAAGCGCATCTTTGCAGTTTTTGCGCAAAGCATTTTCATCAAGAACATAAAGCGGTGTGCCGTACCGTTTTGCAAGTTCAACGGTATCGCACCCGCTTAAAGTAAGATGTCCTTTTTCGTTTACAGTCATTCCGTAATGCAACTTCAAGTAATATCACTCCTTAAAGGTTATGATACCATAAAAAGCGCATTAAGTCAATTTATTGCTTCCAAAATGACAGAATTTTCTTTAATCTGTCAATAAATCCCGCCTTTTCGTAATCACGGTCCGCAACAAGTTCTATACGTGCCTTTTCCTCGCCATTTACCGTAATCAGCATATATCCCAACTTTTCGCCTTTTTTGACGGGTGCATTTAAACTTTCGGGAATTTCAAGGCGAACCGAGTAGTTTTCACTGTCGCCGTTTTTTAAGCAAAGGGAAAAACCGCTGTCTGATTTTGCATCGGCAAATTCGTCTTTTCCTCCCTTTAAGGGAATTTGACACACGCTTTCGCCAACCGAAACCACCTGTCTTTTTTCAAACTCGGCAAATCCGTAATTGATAAGTTTTGCCGCTTCGCTGAACCGTTCTTTGCTTGTATTTCCGCCCAAGATAACGGAAATCAGTCTCATATCCCCTCTTTTTGCGGTAACGGTAACACAAAACTTTGCTTCCGATGTGGATCCCGTTTTAAGTCCGTCGCATCCGGCAAGACTTGTTATCAGTTTATTGGTGTTTACAAGTTGTGTTGTCCGTCCGTCCTTTTCGTGACGGAGTTCGTCAAGACGTATTCCGCTCCACGAAAAATAGTCTTCGTGCTTTAAAAGTTCCGCAGACATTTTTGCAACGTCCGTTGCAGTGGAATAATGTCCCTCACACGGCAGACCCGTACAGTTTTTAAAGCAGGTGTCCGTCATTCCCAAATCCTGCGCCTTACGGTTCATCTTTTTAACGAAAGTTTCTTCACTGCCGGAAATACGTTCCGCCATAGCCACCGCAGCATCGTTTGCCGAGGCGATTATTACGGATTTTATCAAGTCCGAGGCTTTATAAGTGTAACCCGCATCGATAAAAACCTGCGATCCGCCCATTCCCGATGCATTTTGGCTAACGGAAATCTCTTCATCAAGGGAAAGATTGCCGTTTTCCACCGCTTCGAAAATAAGGTTAAGGGTCATCACTTTCGTTATACTTGCAATGGGGAGTCTTTCGTTGGCATTTTTTTCAAAAAGCACACGTCCGCTGTCCGCATCGGTTAAGATTGCCGCTTTTGAATTTATATCCACTTCATTTTCGGCAAACGCACACAGCGGACAGAGCGCAGTTACCGCAATCAAAATCAACGCACAAATTTTACGCATAAAATTTTCTCCTTTCCGATAATTATTTTTACCCGAAAAAAGGAGTTTTATTTTGTCAAATTTTATAAAAAAGTATTAAAGAAGCCGTAAATCCCCGTAAAAGAAAGCAAAACAAGAGAAAATACCGCACCTATAAGCGTTAAAAAAGAATATAAAATTATTTTTTTAAACAGAAAGACATCACCCGTATCAAGTTGCCTGCGTTTCCTGTGAGAAACGGAAAAAGCAGTTATAAAATAAAAAAGCACCGCCGAAAGAAAGGAAAGCAGCAAAACCGTTAAAGATGCAATAAAAGTTCCCATAATTCCACACGTTTTTGCCGAAAAGAACAGCATACGCACCGTCAGACCGCTTTTGAAGCACAAGGAAAACAGTTCGATAACTGATATAGGATAAAACAAGAATCCTCCGCAAAGCAAAAGAAATTCTTTTAAATAAGAAAATATACTTTCTTTTATGCATTCAGGCAAAGCATATCCGTAAAAAAGTGCGCAGAGACCGAATTCAAAACATCCCGATGCGCACTGTATTACATTTTCTGCGACAATCTTTTCGTAATTCCAGCCTGTTGCAAAGCCCACAAGCGATAAAATTGCCGAAACAAAGCATATGCACCTTTCCCTTTTTATCTTTCTCACCCCGAATAGACTTTTTTATAAGTTTATTCGGCGAAAAAAGTTTAAGAACAGTGCTTTACCCTATCTGCTATCATATATATAAATTCGCTGTTTGTGGGTTTTCCCTTTTCCATACTTACCGTAAACCCGAATTTTTCCTCAATAATGTCTATATTTCCCTTTTCCCAAGTTTTTTCAACCGCATAGCGTATGTTTCTTTCAACGCAGAGAATATTTGTATTAAATTTTTTCGCAACTTTGCCGTACACCGTATCCATACGGCAAAAAGAATCACGTTTAAGCAACTCTTCCACCGCACTTCGGCAAAAATTATATCCCCGTATCTTTTTACTCATACCGAGAGTATCAAGTTCGTAGGTAATTTTAATACCGTATCCGTTCATTTTTCGTATCTGTCGCAAAGAGCGTTAATTCTGTCGGTGAACTTTATTATTTCCCCGTTTGCAAGTTTTTCGCTTTTGCCTATTATCCCGTTCAGTCTTCTGCCTGCCGCCACAAGTTTTGAATAAAGAGTATTTTCAGTCTTCTTTTTGCTTGCTTTTTTTATTTCGCCCCAAGCAATCTGTTTGTTTTCCGCAAGGTCGAAACAATCACCGCTATACGGTGCGCAAGCGGTTACATTAAGCCTTTCACTTACCGTTTTTGCAAAAGAATCGCAAACGGTATCGTTACCGTGATTTACAAAAATACGTTTCGGCTTGATATTTTCAAGCCACGAAACAAGCATATCTCTGTCGGCGTGACCGCTTATACCGTTCATTGTCTCGATATTCGCCTGAATTTTAACTTTTTCGCCGAAAAGCGTGACTTCTTCCGCACCGCCTATCAAGTAAGAACCGAGTGTACCTTCTGCCTGATATCCCACAAAAAGCACTGTGGATTCTTTCCGCCAAAGATTATGCTTTAAATGATGCCTTATTCTTCCTGCCTCGCACATTCCCGATGCGGAAATTATTATCTTAGGTGAAGAATTGATGTTTATCATTTTGGATTCTTCCGAAGTGACCGCCAATTTAAGTCCCTCAAACCGTATAGGATCTATGCCTTTCTTCAACAGTGCCAATGCCTCTTCATC
>CAZBLS010000102.1:0-4773 GCA_964492705.1 uncultured Oscillospiraceae bacterium
GACTATTGCCGTATAAAAATCATCGTTTCTTTTAATTTTTCCACCCGCCTGCATTATATATTATTTTTTTATATATAATTAAGCATAAAAAATCGCAATCCTATTTTTCATAAGATTGCGATTTATTTTAATTAAAATATTTTTCAAGTGCGCTGTCTATTCTTTTAAGCGTTTCTTCCTTACCGATAATATCGGCAAGTTCAACCGCACCTCCGGGGGTACTGTCAAGACCGCAAAGGGCAACACGTGCAGGCCACATAATCATACCGTTTTTCTTGCCTGTTTCCTGCGCAAGCGAAATAAGAGCATCGTGTATGCTTTCTTCCGTCCATTCATTTAACGAAGCATATTTTTTCCTAACCTGAATAAGGCTTTCCTTTGCGCCGTTCTTATCAAGTTTAAACTTTTTATGGCAGTACATTTCAGCCGAATGCTCTTCCACTTTCGGCAAGAACGCAAGTTTCTCGGGAATTTCAGAGAAAATTTCTATTCTCGACTGTATAAGTTTTGCAAGTTTTTTCTCATCGTATATTTTAAGTTCTTCGTTTTTTTCTATCCAAGGCTGTGCCAAAGTAAAGAATTCATCAAAATCCATTGCCTTAATATATTCACCGTTCATCCATTTAAGTTTTGGAACGTCAAAGATAGAGGGTGATTTATTGATGCCGGAAAGGTCAAATGCCTCAATAAGTTCTTCACGTGTATATATTTCTTTATTAGTGCCGTCATTCCAGCCTAAAAGAGCAATATAGTTTACAACCGCATCGGCAAGATATCCGTTTTCCATAAGGTCGTTAAATGACATATCGCCGTTACGTTTTGAAAGTTTATGTGTTGCATCCCTCATAATCAAAGGAAGATGTACATATACGGGAGGTTCCCAACCGAATGCCTTATAAAGAAGATTGTATTTGGGTGTGGACGAAAGATATTCGCTGCCTCTCATTACGTGAGTTATACCGAAAAGGTGGTCGTCTACCACGTTTGCGAAGTTATAGGTGGGAAGCCCGTCGCTTTTAAGCAAAATCATATCGTCAAGATCTGCGCAATTAACGGTAATAGTACCGAAAATAACGTCATCAAAAGAAATTTCACCCTCAGTGGGAGTATTTTGACGGATAACATAACTGTCACCTCTGTCTATGCGTTTTTTAACTTCTTCTTTTGAAAGATTAAGACAGGTTTTGGGATATTTAAAAGTTTCGCCCTTTTCCTCGGCTTTTTTTCTTTCGTTTTCCAACTCTTCATCGGAACAGAAGCAATAGTATGCATTACCCTGTTCAATAAGTTGAAGCGCATATTTTTTATATATTTCTCTTCTTTCGGACTGATAGTACGGTCCGCAATCTTTTTCTTTTCTCGGTCCTTCGTCGTAATCTATACCTGTTGCTTTAAGCGTTTGAAAAATCACGTCGGTGGCATGTTCCTGAAAACGTGCCTGATCGGTATCTTCTATACGTACAACAAAATCTCCTCCTGTTTTACGTGCGTAAAGATAACCGTAAAGTGCGGTCCTTAAATTTCCTATGTGCATATTTCCCGTGGGACTGGGTGCAAAACGGGTTCTTACTTTCATAAATATTCTCCTTATTTAATCCTGATTATATCTTTATATAATTCCTTTTTCAAGAAATTCAATCTCTTTTTCGGTTAAAACCGTTCTTACGCCTATTTCACTTTCAATAAGCTGTTCTTTGTCGGAAAATCCTCCTATTGCCGAAGCATTCAACCCTTTTGAAAGCACGTACGATATAAGTAACGCCGGAATAGGTATATTTTTTTCTTCCGAAAGAATTTTTATTCTTTCCGCTCTCCTGTAATTTTCCTTTAACGGAGGATAAGACAGTCTTCCGCTTTCCTTTAACTCTCTTTTTGAATATACTTTCGAAAAAAATCCTTTTGCCTGTACCGAATAGGCTATTAAGGGAAACTGCGTTTCCTTATACCAGCCGTATTCGATATCGTTCATCGTTATATGGGTTATATCGCCAGTTAATGCAGGTGTTGTAAGTGCAAGAGAATAATTTATCTGGCTTGCACAAAAGGGTTTAAGTCCGTTTTTTAAGGCATATCCGTTGGCTATATCTATTCTTCCGGCTGTCCAATTTGAAACGCCTATCTCCCTTACTTTTCCCTCTTTTATAAACTTATTTGCAGTTTCGGCAAATTCTTCCGGCGGACAGGACACATCGTCCCTATGGAGAAAATATAAATCTATATAATCTGTTTTTAACGCTTTAAGGGACTTTTCAAGATCCTCCCTTAAATCTTTTTCTCCAAGTCTTGTTTTATACATTTCTTTCCGTGATAGAGGAAATCCGCCTTTTGATATTATTTTTACTTTACTTCTGTCTTTATTTTTTAGATATTCTCCCAAATATTCTTCGCACATACCGTCTTTATAGGAACGTGCCGTATCCAAAGTAGTATATCCCATATCAAGATAACAGTCAAGTATTTCAAAACATTCTTTTTTTCTGTTTGGGTCACCTAAATTACCTGCACCCAACACCAAACCGTCAATTTCGATATTTCCTGCTTTTATCACTTTAATACTCTGCCTTTTTCTACTTTTAGCGTATTTATATTCATACCTTTAAACAGATCCGTGGGCTGTGCCATAGTTATGAGAGTTTGCACTCCTTTTATGTGTTCTATAAGCATTTGCTGTCTTGCACAGTCAAGTTCGGATAAAACATCGTCAAGAAGAAGAACGGGATATTCTCCAAGATCCTCTTTCATCATTTCAAGTTCCGTAAGTTTAAGTGAAAGTGTTGCCGTACGTTGCTGACCTTGAGAACCGAAATACCTAAGATCGGTATCTCCCAACTTGATTATTATATCATCCTTATGAGGTCCGCAAGTGGTAAAAAAACGGTGCCTGTCGGCATCTCGACTTTTTTCAAGCAACTCGCACATTTTTTCTTCTATATTTTCTTCCCCGTGGGTACAGTCTTTATATATACAGAAAAGTTTTTCTTTACCGGATGAAAGTTCCTTATGTATTTCTTCCGCTTTGGGAGCAAGCCTTTGGCAAAAATTTCTCCTTGCCTTTATTACGGGTACCGCCTTTTGTGCAAGCATCATATCCCATAAGTTAAGATCTCCGTCACTGCCGTTCTCCTTTAAAAGAGAATTACGCTGTTCCAATACTTTATTATATTCGTTCAGCGCATAAAAATAGTTTTTGCTGACCTGCGAAAGTTCAATATCCATAAATCTTCGCCTTTGCGACGGTCCCTCTTTTATAAGGTCAAGGTCTTCTGGTGAAAATATCACTCCCGAAAGTTGTCCGAGCATCTCGCTTATCCTGCTTATTGCAAGTCCGTTTACGAGTATTCTCTTTTTCTGACCCTTGGCAATTACCATATCAACGCTGTGTCTGCCGTCTTTTTGCAGATTTTCTGCTCTTACCCTTAACCAATTCCGTTCAAAACGTATCATATCGTTTTCACGGTTGGTTCTGTAAGATCTGCCTGTGCACAGTAAGTATATTGCTTCCGCTATGTTTGTTTTACCTACACCGTTTTCTCCTACCAAAACGGTTATTCCGTCCGAAAAATTCAGCTCCAAATTTTCATAGGAGCGAAAATTCCAGAGCTGTAATTTGTTAAGATACATAATTAAAGTCTTACGGGAAGAATAAGATACAGATACTTATTCCCCTCTACGGGTGTTATAACGGTAGGTGATGAGGGAGTTGAAAATGAGAATGTAATAAATTCGTCTTCTATATTCTTTAAACTTTCAACAAAATAACGGGGATTAAATCCTATCTCTGTACTTTCCGCTTCACCTGAAAAACTTACTTCTTCATACGCATTACCCGTATCGGACCTTGATGTGATAATAAGTTTGTTTTCATTGGTGAATTTAAATACAACGTAATTGTTACGGGTATTTTCTCTTACTATAAGCCACGCCCTGTCTATTGCTTCAAGAAGATCCATTCTGCTAAGTGTAACCTTATTTTTTAGACCGGTGGGAATAATAGGTCTGTACTTTATGTATTCACCCTCAATAAGCCTTGTCATTATCTTGGTTTCTTCGATTTCTACCATACAGTAACTCTTTTGTATATAGAGCCTTACAAGGTCTTCGGTATCGGTGATTATTTTTGTTATTTCTGAAAGAGCTCTTGCAGGAATTATGGCTTTTATTGGTGTATCAACGTCTTCTGTAAAAGAATTGCGGAGAGCAAGCCTGTAACCGTCAAGGGCAACAACGTTTATATTTTCCTCTTCCACCTCAAAAAGACATCCCGTAAGTATGGGGCGAGCCTCATCGGCGGCGGTTGCAAACAAAGTTTGGTTTATCATCTTTTTAAGTTCACCCTGTTGAAGAGTGAAAAACATATCCTTATCTATTACGGGAAGAGAGGGATATTCGCTTGCATCCATTGCGGCAATATTCATTTTCGAAAATTTGCTTTTTACTTCTATTCCGTTTTTGAAATCTCCGGAAAATTTAATTTCTCCGTCGGGCATTTTCCTGATAATTTCGGAAACGAATTTGCCGTTTATAACAACTTCTCCTTCTTCTTCGGTATCACAGGCAAATCTTGTCTGTACGGTAAGGGAAGAATCGGTTGTGGTGAGTACAACGTGCCCCTTTTTTACGTCAAACAAAATACCCTCGCAAATAGGATTTACCGTTTTTGAAGGAAGTGCCTTTGATGCAATATTTATAGCGTTTAGCAACGTGTTTTTTTCGGCTGAGAATATCATAAATCGAATCTCCTTAATGATAATAATAAATATAAATGGATAATAG
>CAZBLS010000103.1:0-4674 GCA_964492705.1 uncultured Oscillospiraceae bacterium
CACGTATCCCGGAGGCGCTCCTATCAGCCTTGATACGGAGAATTTTTCCATATACTCGCTCATATCTATGCGCACCATATTTCTTTCGTCATCAAACAGACTTTCAGCAAGGGCTTTGGCAAGTTCGGTTTTACCTACACCCGTAGGCCCTAAAAACATAAACGAGCCGATAGGTCTGTTGGGATCGCTTATTCCCGCACGGGAACGCAAAATGGCATCGCAAACTTTTTCAACCGCTTCGTCCTGACCGATAACACGTTTATGCAGTATATCCGCCAAATGAAGCACTTTTTCCCGTTCGCCTTGGGCAAGTTTGCTTACGGGTATACCCGTCCATTTGGCAACTATGCTTTCTATCTCTTCCTTGGTTACGGTGTCACGCACAAGGCTGTTGCCGTTTTTTGTCTCGCTTTTGCGCTTTGCCTCTTCCAACTTCTTTTCAAGCATAGGCAGTTGAGAATATTTCAGTTTTGCCGCTTTTTCGTATTCGTAGTTGCGCTGTGCGACTTCTATTTCCGAATTTGTTTTGTCTATTTCCGCCTTTACCGTCTTTACAGAATCTATCTCCTGTTTGTCCTTTTCCCACTTTGCTTTCATCCGCTCAAAGTTTTCTCTTTCTTCGGCAAGTTCCGTTTTAAGTTTTTCAAGGCGTTCCTTTGACAGCGTATCGCTCTCCTTTGAAAGTGCCATTTCCTCGATTTCCGCCTGCATTATTCTTCTGCGAGCATCGTCAAGTTCAGCAGGCATTGAGTCAATTTCCGTCCTTATAAGCGCACAGGCTTCATCCACAAGGTCAATGGCTTTATCGGGCAAAAACCTGTCGGTAATATACCTGTCGGAAAGTGTTGCGGCGGCAATCAGTGCTCCGTCGTGTATCTGCACGCCGTGGAATATCTCATATTTTTCTTTCAACCCTCTGAGTATGGATATTGTATCTTCCACGGTAGGTTCATCTACCTGTACAGGCTGAAATCTTCTTTCAAGTGCCGCATCTTTTTCGATATACTTACGGTATTCGTCTAACGTAGTGGCGCCTATGCAGTGGAGTTCGCCCCTTGCAAGCATAGGTTTAAGCAAGTTGCCTGCATCCATTGCACCGTCGGTCTTGCCTGCACCCACGATCGTGTGCAGTTCGTCAATGAACATTATTATTCTTCCGTTGGAAGATTTTATCTCATTGAGCACCGCTTTAAGTCGTTCTTCAAACTCGCCCCTGTATTTTGCACCTGCAATAAGCGAACCCATATCAAGAGAAAAAACGGTTTTGTCTTTAAGCCCCTCCGGAACGTCACCTCGCATAATACGCTGTGCAAGCCCCTCGGCAATGGCCGTTTTACCTACACCCGGTTCACCTATGAGCACGGGATTGTTTTTGGTCTTTCTCGAAAGAATACGTATTACGTTTCTTATCTCACTGTCCCTGCCGATAACGGGATCGAGTTTACCCTCTTTTGCCCTCTCAACAAGGTCAAAGCCGTATTTGTTAAGGGCATCGTAGGTGTCCTCGGGATTATCACCCGTCACTTTTTGCCCTGCCTTTACTTTATTGAGTTCTTTTGTAAAACTCTCCTTTGTAACGGAAAATTCCCTGAATACCTCTTTAAGTTTTGCGGTGGGTCTTTCCAAAAGCCCCAGCATTATATGCTCTACCGAAACATACTCATCGCCGTTTTTCTTTGCCGAATTTTCCGCCTCGGTTATAACTTTCTCGGTTTCGGAAGAAATATAAACTTTATCCGGTTCTCTTCCTCCGCCCGTAACTTTCGGCATCTCTTCGATTATTCCGTCAAGACGCGAAACTAATCTGTCGCAATCCACTCCCATTTTCGAAAGCAGACTGTGCACAAGTCCTCCCTCCGCATCTGCCAACGCATATGCAAGATGCTCGGGCATAATTTGCATATTTTGATTTTCAACTGCCATCTTTTGTGCGTTTTTGATTGCTTCCATGCTTCTTTGCGTAAATTTATCGGTCATACCAATACCTCCTTTACGGTATATGCTTTGATTGTGTTTTGTATATCCGTTCCGTCCATTCTGTCCGCAAGATAATTTTTCATACAGGTATCAAACAAACGGATGTATTTGCTTATTGCCGAAGCCAATTCTTCCGCAGTGTAGTTTCTTGTTTTAACGAGATTTATGCTTCGCACGAATTTTCCGTCACAGAGTGCATATTTTATGTTTGCAGTGGGTCTGTACTTGCTCTCCGCCCTACACCACAGCGTAAAAAACCCGTTCATTTTATCTATCAGACTTTCCGACTGCGTCCTGAACGCCACACTCATCCGTCCGATACTTCCGTCCTCTTCCGTTTCGAAAAGTTCAACCTCGTATCTTACGGTCGGTCGGTAGCGGTATTCAAGACTGCTTTTAAGGCTCATCGTGCTTTGGTGCGGTTCAACGTAAGGTACCATTCCCGCCTGCGCCCCGTTTATTATTCTTTCAATGGATTTAAAAATGCTGTTTATCCTCATTTCGGGTGTGGTATACGATACGTATTCCGCCAAAATGTGATTTATCAAGTTGGATCGGCTTGTATTGCTCACAAGCGCCAGCCTGTCTATCTCCCGTACCACTTCATCCATAAGGATAACACTGTACATACTCTTTGCCATAACCTTTCCGCCTTTCCTTGTTTACGTAAATATTGTATACCCTTTTATATCTTTTGTCAATGTTATTATATAATGTTTCACACGAGTTTCATTTTTTGTCACTTATTTTTGACTTTGAAGTGTGTATTTCTGCTATTTTTATTATTTTAGCCAAATCTTTTAAAGAAATTATAGATTTTTTTATTTCAAGATATTGACAACAGCATTTTCATCTGCTATAATTTAAGTGTAAAAAGAAAGAGCAGTTATCACTGCATCTGTTAAAGTTCATTTTTACTTGATTTTTATTATAGGTTTCTCCTGAATTTATGAAAGAGGTACGGTCCGATGCACAGGTAATCGTTAAAGCAGAATATGCAAAAAGGGTGTGTTTAATTTGATTTTAACCGAAAACAAACTCTTTCAGGCGAGGTACGGTCCAATGTACGTTTAATCTGCAAACCGTAATAAAACGAAAGGTTGAGTTGCAATGAAGTTTCGTAAGTTTTTCCCTACGCATTTTGCAAAACTCTTTCGCATCGAGGTATAGTCCAATGTACTGTATAAAAATTTTTCAGACAACTGAATAACCTTAACATATTTTAATTTTAAAAGACGTGTTGTCTTTCACAGCATTATCCCCTCTGCCGAGATACGCAGAGGGTTTTTTATTGACTTTTTCCACTTGCTGTGATAATATAAATCAAAATCGTTTTTCGGAGGTATTTTTTATGAAATTACAGTATCTCGGAACTGCCGCTTCCGAGGGAGTTCCCGCACTTTTTTGCAACTGCGAAAACTGCAAACGTTCACGCAATATCGGCGGAAAAAATATTCGCACAAGAAGTCAGGCAATAGTGGACGATAAACTGCTTATAGATTTTCCTGCCGACACGTATATGCATTTTCTTACGCACGGAGTAAAATCCTACAATATAAAAACTTGCATTATCACCCATTCCCACAGCGACCACCTCTATTCCGACGATGCTTTTTGCCGTCTGCCTCCCTATGCTCACGTAAATTCAAGTGAACCGCTTACCTTTTATTCGGCAAAAAGCGGTTACGAAATGCTGAAAAACACGTTCGGAAAATATTCCGAAACAGAGCACGTTCATTTAAGAGAAGTAACACCCTTTGTACCTTTTGTTGCCGAGGGATACGGTATTCTTCCCTTGGAAGCCACCCACGATAAAAAATCCACGCCCGTGCTTTACGTTATCGAAAAAGACGGCAAGCGTCTGTTTTACAGTCACGATTCCGATTTATACAGCGAAAAAACTTGGACTGCACTGAAAGAAATCGGCAAGCCTATGAATCTCGTATCATTGGATTGCACCGACGGTTGCATTAACCCTCGCACCTACGTTGGTCATATGTCCCTTTACACCGCCACCGAAGCCCGTGAAAAAATGCTTAAATCGGGTATCGCCGACGGCAACACCGTATTTGTGCTTAATCACTTTTCCCACAATGCCGTAAACGTTGTGTACGATGACTTTGTAAAAATTGCCGAAAAAGAAAACTTCCTTGTAAGTTACGACGGTATGACCGTGGAATTTTAGTGTTTTCTCCCGAAATTCCCCTCCGCTTTGAACTTTCGGCAAGATACACCCACCCCCTGCGGAATTTCGATATCGGTATTTGCCCCCGTATTTACGCACCGATTTGGACGCTCGGCGGAATACGGCGAACGCCTGCGGAAGCCGATTTTATACGAAATTAGCACTTTTAAATAAGCTTACACTCGACTGTAACGTTTTGCGCAAGACCCGTTTATAACGCAAATGCGCCACTTTCGCCGTCGGTGTAAGCCTTTTTGTTTTTTATTAAAATTCCCCGACCTCCCTTAACGGAAGCAATCGCATTTCGAACTTTTAGAATTTTATCGGTTATTTTCGTTTAACCCCCTTTCCCTCGCACCGCAAAAGAACAAAACTTTATTCTGTTTGTTTCCGTTATCCGAGCGTGATTTACGGTTTTAATTTTCCTTTTTTATCTTTAACGCACAGAATGCACCGTTTTATGGAAAAATGCACCGGAATATTCAAAATTTTCTTGACCTAAACGGGTAATA
>CAZBLS010000104.1:0-4586 GCA_964492705.1 uncultured Oscillospiraceae bacterium
TGCCTGATAGGTGCAAGCAAGCACTTTTGTTATACCGAATTTTGAAAGGGGAAAAAGTGCGGGAACGTAACTTTGCAGTGAGCAGTTTGATTTAACCGCAATAAAGCCTTTCTTCGTGCCGAGACGCTTTTTCTGCGCCGTAATTACCTCTGAATGGTCGGCATTAAGTTCGGGAATTATCATAGGCACATCGGGCGTTCCCCTGTGTGCGGAGTTATTTGAAATAACCGCAACTTCTTTTTTTGCATACGTCTCTTCGAGAGCACGTATTTCGTCTTTTTTCATGTCAACTGCGCAGAAAACCATTTCCACTTCCGAAGCCACTTTGTCAGCATCGGCAGTTGCATCGTAAACAGTCATATTCTTTATTCTCTCGGGGATTGGCGTATCCATAACCCACCTTGAACCTATGGCTTCGCCGTACGTTTTGCCTGCCGAGCGTCCGCTTGCCGCCAAAGCAACCACGTTAAACCACGGATGGTTTTCAAGCAACGTAATAAAACGCTGACCTACCATACCCGTTGCACCGATTATACCTACGTTTAACTTTTCCATTAGAAAAAACCTCGTCATATAATATTTACTGTTAATTTTACCACATTATTCGCTCCGTGTAAAGCGGTTACGGAAAAATCGCCTTGTTCGGGTTGCAAATCGGCGAAAAAATTCACTGTGAAATATTTGCAAAAAATGTAATACCTTGACTGTTTGGGTTCGTTATGGTATAATTCCACCGTAGAAATTTTAACGGAGCATATTAAATTGGCATTGCATTTTTGTACGTTAGGCAGCGGAAGCAAGGGAAATTCTTATCTTATAAAAAGCGAGAAAAATACCGTTTTGGTAGATGCGGGATTGAGCGCACGTTCTATCGCAAACTATCTTACCGAGTTCGGTATTTCTCCGAATGAAATCGACGGAATACTCGTTACCCACGAACATTCCGACCATATCGGCGGAATTAACGTTCTTTCAAAAAAATATTCCGTACCTGTATATGCCAATGAAAAAACAATGATGCAGGTCATGCGTAAATGTACGGATATAGATAGCAAAAACGTGCGTATTTTTAACACGGGCGAAGATTTTTTCATCGGTGAAATGAATGTCTGCCCCTTTAAAACGCCCCACGACAGCATTGATTCCTGCGGTTTTTCAATCTACTGCAAACAGAATAAAATTACAGTTGCAACAGACTTGGGTCATATGACAAAAACCGTAGTCGAAGCCTGCAAGGGCAGTGACCTTTTGGTTCTCGAATCCAACCACGATATCGATATGCTCACAAACGGTCCGTATTCCCAATACTTGAAACAGCGTGTACAGGGTCCGAAAGGTCATCTTTCAAACAATGCCTGTGCCGATACCGCCGCTTATTTGCTTGATTACGGGCTTAAACAGTTAATTCTCGCCCACCTGAGCGAAGAAAATAACACACCCGAACTTGCATATTCAACCGTGTGCAATACCTTGCGTTCCCGTGGTGCGGAAGACGGAGTAGACGTAAACATCGAAGTCGCCCGTCAAAACGCACGGGGAAAACTGTATATTTTAAACTGAAAACTGTCAGCCGTAAGTTGAACGGCAATGTGTCGGAACGGAATGAAGTTTCCGTATATGCCGTGATTGGGATTATTTATATTAGACTTAAAAAAATAATATGCAGTGTAGTATATTTAAAATTGAAACGGGAGTACGAATATAGGAAGTTTGGGCGTATAAGGCATATATTTAACCGTACAATGCCGACATATTGACTTTTGGCATTCATATGTAACAGTTCATTCGTCAAACTCCTCTTTATCAAAAGCAGTACACCCAAGCCCGCATAACCAACCCCTTAACGCCCTCCAACCCCATAGTACCCTCCTTCTACACAACAGTTGCAAATTTTTATAATCATTTATAACATTTAATTTCACCACCGCATAATCAAAGCCGAACCTGCATATTAGCCCGTGCACTGCACCTTGTCCGTGTTGAAATAAAATCTGCTCGCAATGCCTTACATCCAACTTTTCACACTCATTTATAAAACTTCATTTCACGCACTGCGTATTCAAAACCACCTCCGAGTCTGCATATTAAACCCACCAAATTACGTTCCCGTGGCGAAATTTCCCTATATAATACCGTATTTTTGATTTATCAACTCATTGCAATATTTCATTTTCCCCAACCGTATTCAAAACTCGCCCATATCGAAACCTATACAATTTTTTGGTCATATGGGATCAAACCAACTCCGTTCGGCAAAATTCTTGTAAATAAGAATATGTTTTAAATTAAAAAAATAGGTAATATTTGGAATTTTTTCAAAATAATGTCACATAACTGTTGACTATGACGTATCTTGTCATTTATAATAAAAGTAGAAGCACCGCAATTGCGGAAAATAAATGACAGGAGTGATATTATATGACACGATGTGAAACAGCCGAAAAAATTTTGGAGTATGCCTGTGAAAAAGAAAATTTTATAAACAGGGCTGACAAACAGTTTTTCAGAACCGCATTGGAATGCGGACCGTCGGGGTACGTAGGATGTTCAAACGAATGCCGAGGTGTGGGACTTTTGCGCCGAAGCGGATATATGGCAGATATTGCCGAGTATCTTTTAAAACTTGGCATTGAAAAAGACAGAGCAATTATTGAAATTAAGCCCGTACTGTGTGCATTTGAAAAAATGAAGAACACCCGTAACGGTCATATAATTTATTACCGAATCGGCAAAAAAATGGGTGTACAGGAATACGCCGACAAAATCGGAATTTCCCGTAGACACTGTCGGCGTCTTTACGTAAAAGCAATGGAAGAATTTTTAAATCTCGTAACTTTCTACGGCGGAGCAAAACTTGTTGAAAAATTTGCCGATGCTACCGTTTTTGACGAAAGTAATGAGCAAAAGAATGCAAACAAAGCCTCTTCTTGCAACAGCACACGCAAAATTTATACTGCGAGAAAATCTACCGAAAAAATTTTTAACGCTTCATATCATCATTCGGACGATTATTTAAAAGAAAATCCGTGCATTTGCACTCAAAAAACCGATGTCGTCCCTGCGGACTGTTGCGCCGACTGTTGCGAAGAATGCAAGAAAAATCCGTGCAAATTCAGTGCAATAAGCGTTGCATAAATGCCAAGAGGGCTTATTTGTGTTAATGCCGGTAAATAAAAGTTTTTTAATGCCACATATCTTCGCAGCAAGGAACTTTGCGCAAACTCACACGATAACATACCTCACCGACATTTACGCTACTGCCTGCTTTCGTCCGAAAATGCAAAACTTCATACCGCCCCGACATCGCAACGGAACAAAATATTTTTGCGTACTTCGGAACGGTATTACGATCTTAAAGATACATACCGAAACTTTTGCTCCGAAAGTATACCAAACCCCATATGAAAACGTCGGACAAACTCGCATAGCACCGTACCACATATTGCAGTGATACAAAAAAAACATTGAAAGTGCAATTTCATTTGCAACACTTCTCGGCAAACTGATCCAATATGTCTCAAATTTCTCTGCCGAAAACACCGATTTTCAAACGGTAATCCCTACTTTCACAGCAAAGACCGAACATCTTCCATTTGATCTGTGCAGTGGATTTCGGCAAAATTCAAATTGAACTTTGACCTTACGTCAAATAAAAAAAGTGCGTACAAACAGGTGCTACGCTTCATATCGATTTCCGTCCCGTTTATCGGGACTTTTTTTATTTTCACAAAAAAAAGTATGCTATTTCTGTTTTTCCGTTAAATCTTCATTTTCTCATACTTTACACCGTCGCCCTATCTGCCGACAAACATAAGAAAAACCCGAAAGGATTTCTTTCGGGTTTTAATAATTATGCTGTCAGCAAATTACTTCCAAGAATAGGGTGATCTGTCGGTGATAGCCTTGTTGATAGCACCTGCGATACTCTTGAAGTAAGTAGCGGCATTCTGCTCGCCTTTAAGGATTGCATCCTCACCTTTTCCGAAGAGAGCGGCAGCAACAGTGCTGGAACCGTCGGAAAGTGTTACGGGAGCGGTGTTATACATAAATACACGGAAGTGCTCTTTTGAAGACTCAACGATATCAAGGTTTTTAGCTGCCTCAGCATCGTTCTTGGTGTATTTTTCTTTTTCTGACTCATAAAGGTCTTTTGCGTCCTGTGAACTTGCATCGTAAATGGGAGTGTAAAGTTCGCAAAGGATCTGTACAGCGCCCTCTACGTTACCTTCAACGTTGCGGAATACGCGATAGGGGTTAAGATGGGGATACATCGAATAATACTTGTTCTCATTTTTTTCGTTCGAGGGTCCCTTGGGCCACGGTACAAGACCGTACTCAAATTCAGCCTTTTCGATTTCTTTCAACGGGTTAGAAGAATATCCGTTGAAGAAGAAAGCGGTCTTTCCTGTAAGGAATTGCTGAAGGGGCTCGGAAGCCATTGAACCGTAGTACGTGGTCTCCATAACTTTAAGGTTGTTGGCAAGTTTGATGAACTCATCGTATGCTTCCATAAGTCTTTCGCCCTTGTCGCCGGAATAAACGAATTTATCCTGTTTCTGTCCGTTGTCCATTGTTTCCAAAGTAAA
>CAZBLS010000105.1:0-4563 GCA_964492705.1 uncultured Oscillospiraceae bacterium
TACAAGAAAAATATCAACCTATTTTTTACAAAGTGAAAAAGTCTATAAAATAGTATCACTTTAAGGTATAAGAGAGTAATATTTTTAAAAAATCACTCGTTTATTTTTAGAAAAAGCACATATAAAGATGCAAAAAGCATAAAAAAGTGCTTCGGAACAAACTCCGAAGCACTTAAAATTATTAAATCAATTTCTGCGGTTACGGCGAGTGATTGCGGGCATATCGAAATCTATATCGTCGTATTCGTCTTCATCTTCGTCGGAAGAACGGAATCCCGAGAACAGACCGCCTCTCTTTCTGCCGGTCTCCTCTTCCTCTTCATACTGACGGCGTCTTTCTTCCCTGCGGGGAATGAAGATTTCATCGTCGTCAACTTCTTCCGCTTCAACTTGGGGTTTAACGGGGCGTGAAACGCTCTCCATAGGACGGGTCGAAGTTTTAGGTACGAAATTCGTCATAACAAGCCCGTCATCCTCTGCCTCTTCCTCTTCGGGCTCTTCAACAGGCTCGGGTTCGGGAGTGCGCATTGCATATCTTTCGGGGTTGGTACGCTGATTTTTCTTTTTATCTTCCGTCTTGCCGAATCCCGTTGCGATAATGGTTATGCGAACCTCATCGTCAAGGCTCTCGTCAATACCTGCACCGAAGATAATGTTTGCTTCGGGAGATACGGATTCGTGAACAAGATAAGCCGCTTCATTGATTTCATTAAGCGAAAGGCTTGCACCGCCCGTAACATTAAGCAATACGCCTGTTGCGCCTGCAATGGTAGTATCAAGCAAGGGACTTGCAATAGCGTGTTTTGCCGCATCGATAGCACGGTTTTCGCCTGTGCCGATACCGATACCCATATGTGCAATACCCTTGTCCTTCATAACCGAACGGACGTCGGCAAAGTCGAGGTTGATCATTGCATCTCTTGTAATAAGGTCGGAAATGCCCGAAACACCTTGACGGAGCACGTCATCGGCCTGTCTGAACGCTTCCGTCATAGAGGTACCTTTGCCCACTACCTGCAAAAGTTTATCGTTGGGAACGATAATAAGACTGTCCACACTCTCTTTAAGTTCGGCAATACCCTTGTCCGCATTATTTGCCCTTGTTCTGCCCTCAAAGAGGAAAGGATAAGTTACAACGCCTACCGTAAGGATGCCCATTTCTTTGGCAACGTCGGCAACAACGGGAGCGGCACCGGTACCTGTTCCTCCGCCCATACCTGCCGTTACGAAAACCATATCGGCTCCTCTGAGTTGATCCATAATATCATCACGGCTTTCTTCCGCCGCTTTTTTACCTATTTCGGGGTTTGCACCTGCACCGAGACCTTTTGTGATCTTCTCGCCTATTTGAAGTTTTTTATTTGCCTTTGAACGTTGCAACGCCTGACGGTCGGTATTTATCGCAATATACTCTACCCCCGTAAGTCCGGCAACTATCATTCTGTCAACGGCATTGTCGCCTGCACCGCCGACACCTACGACTTTGAGTTGAGCAAAGCCGCCCATATCAAGATCAAATTCCATAACAAAAATTCTCCTTTCAGGAACTTACTTACCAAAAAAATTTTTTATACTTTCAAAAAAACCGCCGTCACCGTCATCCTCGGCTTCAAGTGCCATATCGGTCACTGCCAGTGCCGACGAAAAACACGGTTGATTGAAACACGTTGATTTAGGCAATACCGCAACGGTGTTGCGACCCGTAATTTTCTGCACGTATTCCCTAAGTCCTCGCATTGAAGCCATACCGCCGGTTACGTAAACGGGAACGTATTCGGGAAGATTGCAGTTACTCCTGTCAAGTGCATCGAATATAACCGCAAGCATCTCATTCATCCTCGCTTCTATTACCGCCTGCACCTGCAATGCCGAAAACTGTATAAATTTATACGACTGCCTGTCGCATATCTCATAAAAATCGTCCTCTCCCAAGGAAAGACCGAATATGGAACGCTTTTTAAGTTCTTCCGCAATACTCTTTTCGCAGGAAAAAACCTTTTCTATATCCGCAGTAACGCTTTCTCCTCCGAAAGGAAATACTCGATGAAAGATAAGTCCGTCACCCCGTGCCACAGTTGCACTCGTGGAAGTTCCGCCGAAATCGATCATCACTGCACCGTGATCCCGTTTTTCCTGCGGAATAAAACGCATCGCCTCTGCATAGGATGAAGATATATACGTACTCGGCGAATAGCCGTAGTTGTTAAGTATATTGGCGATACCGCCTGCAAACCATTTCTCGGCAAGAACGTAAGATACTATTGCACCGAGTTTGGTTGCCCGCCTGCCCACAGGTTCCATAGTGCGCCTTACCCCGTCAAGAGTAAATACCACGGGACACCTGTGAATAAGCATATATTCCTTCGGCACGTTAAGTTTGCTTCTGCCTGCTTGATAAAGCCGTTGCACGTCTTCTTCCGTAACGGTCCTGTGTTCGGAAAAAACTATCTCGGCTTTTTTGCATACCACTTTTACAAAATCCGCCGGAATACCCACGTGAACGTGCCTGCACCGTCTTCCCGCAATATGCTCCGCCTCTCGCAAAGCGCCGATTATCGCAGGTGCAACTGCGTGCCTGTCCGTCCAATGCCTGTTTTTATATCCGGCGTAGGGGACGCTTGCACTGCCCAAAATATGGTTTTCGTCATACTGTCCCGCTTCGCTTATTATTGAAACAACCTTACTCGTGCCTATTTCAATTACAGTTGAAATCTGCCTCATCAGGTTAAACCTCCGATTACGGGAAATAAATATTCCCTATATATAATAACAGAAAAACCGAAAAAGTTAAAGCGTTTTTTTTAAGAAAACGCATTTTTTTGCATATTTTATACCTTTTTTTTATTTATTTGCAATATTTGACGGTCTATCCTACAAAAAAAGCACCCTCGGTTTCCATATTAAGCACTTTTCCGTCGGTAATTTTATCTCTTACCGCATTTACGGTTGCATCCAAAATTCTCAATTTTTCTTTACTTGCGGATGCATCACCCAATTTTACCGTAATGCCGTCAAATATTAAAACGGTCTTATTTTCGTCGGTAATATCTATTTCGCTTATTCTCGAAAGTATTCCGTATTCTTCTCCGTATCCGAGAACGTAAGCAAGACCGTTTATTTGATCTTCCCCACCGTTTTCAACTTTTTTGCCCAAAGTCGGTTCGTATACGGTCAGCCCCGTTATCTTTATCAAATTAACGTCTTCGATTTGATTTAATCCCAGAGCAACACACTCTTTATCGATAACATAATATCCTTTCACCGTGGGAATCTGTGCTGCGGGCGTGCGCTCCGAAACATATATTTCCACTCCGCAAAAGAACGTGCGTTTTATGTTTTCCACTTTAAGATACGGTGTGGCTTCGATATTCTCCTTTGCCTTTTGCTCGTCCACGTGAAAAATATTCGTTTGATAATCTATTCCGCTTACGTTTATTATGTCCTGCTGTGAAAACCGTTCCGCCCCTATTACCGTTATACTGTTTACGTTTAAAAGCGAACTGTTAAGCACAAAAAACAGCAAAACGGCAAGCAATATGCCAATCACCCATTTTACAACCGCAAAATATCCGTATTCCTCTTTTTCACGGCTCATACAGTCCGCTCCTTTCTTTATTCTTCTATTACCGCTATATCTGCGCCGAGTTTTTTTAGTTGATTTTCAAACCCGTAATATCCCCGAGAGATAAATCCTCCGTCCCTTACAACGGTTATTCCCTCTGCACAAAGTCCCGCAAGCACCAATGCCGCACTTCCCCGTAAGTCGTAAGCGTTTACCGTCGTCCCCCGAAGTTTTTCTCTTCCTCTTATAAAGGCACTTCTGTCCTTGACCGTAATATCCGCACCCATTTTTTTAAGTTCGCCTGCCATACGGAATCGGTTTTCAAACACATTTTCTATAAGCACGCAGGTACCGTCGGCAATGCTTTCAAGTGCCATCATAGGCGATTGCAAATCCGTGGGAAATCCCGGATAAGGCAATGTTTCTATTATTGAAGAAGCCTTAAATCTTTCACTGCTCTTTAATTCTATTCCGCCGTCGGTATAACTTATTTTGCATCCGCCGTCTTTGAGTTTTCCTATAAGTGAAGACAGATGTTCTTTTATTCCGTTTTTAATATATATTTCGCCCTGCGTCATTGCGGCGGCAATCAAATAAGTACCGGTAACTATTCTGTCGGGCATAGGTTCGTATCCGCATCCTCCGAGTTTATCTCTCCCATGGATAACGATCCTGCCCGTGCCTGCGCCTTTTATTCTTCCTCCCATAAGATTTATGAAATTTTGCAAATCCACGATCTCGGGTTCTTTTGCGGCGTTGCTTATTACCGTTGCCCCATCCGCCAAGGAAGATGCCATCATAATATTTTCCGTTGCACCGACACTGGGGTAATCAAGATAAACTTCTCCGCCTCTGATATTTTCGGCATTGCATATTATAAGTCCGTCTTTTTCTTCCACCTTAACGCCTAAATCTCTTAAACCTTTAAGGTGCAGGTCAATAGGACGGATACCTATGTCGCAACCTCCGGGATATCCCATTTCGGCATACTTCATACGGGA
>CAZBLS010000106.1:0-4494 GCA_964492705.1 uncultured Oscillospiraceae bacterium
GCGTTGATGTCCGTGTTGACATCAGTTGCACAGGCAACAAAAGATAAACACATAATGGACATCATAATCATCGCAATCATTTTTTTCATAATTGGTCCTCCAAAAAAATATTTGATTTTATTATAGCATAATATGTAATTTAAAACAAATTATTTATGCTACTAACAGTTCGACCTATTCCGATTTTTCAAACTGATTATACCATATCTTTATGAAAATTTCTACAACGACAAAATAGCGGCAAGGATTTCTCTCTGCCGCTTTTGTGCTTTTTAATTGTCTGATACAGATTTGTTTGCTGATAACAATCACTTGAAAATTATTCTGATAACCTACAAGGCAAACGGGGTATAGAATAATGATCACTTCAAAGAGTGCTATCAAATCGTTATCAAAAGGGGTGGGCGAAGTCTGAAAAACCTTGATATTACCGGGTTTTTAGACTTTCTGTGATTATTCCCACTCTATCGTTGCAGGGGGCTTGCCTGTGATATCGTAGACGACACGGTTGACGGAGGGGACTTCGTTTACGATGCGGGAGGAGATGCGGTCGAGGAGGGTGTAGGGGAGGTGAGCGTAACGGCAGGTCATAAAATCTCCCGTTACAACTGCTCGGACGGCTACGGTGTAGGCGTAGGTTCTGCCGTCGCCCATAACTCCGACGCTTTTCGTGTTGGTAAGCACGGCAAAGTATTGGTCGGATTTTGCCCGAGAAGAACCTATTTCCTTGCGGACGATTGCATCGGCTTCACGGAGCGTATCGAGTTTTTCTTTCGTCACTTCGCCCACAATTCTTATGGCAAGACCGGGACCGGGGAAAGGCTGACGGTTTATAAGTGTTTTTGAGAGTTTTAACTGTTTGCCCAGTTCCCTTACTTCGTCCTTAAAAAGACCTCGGAGAGGTTCGACAAGACCCACAAATCCCAAATCTTTCGGAAGACCGCCCACGTTGTGGTGGCTCTTTATGGTTGCGGAATTGTTTGCACCGGATTCTATTACGTCGGGATAAATTGTGCCTTGGGCGAGAAACTTGCAGTCGCTGTATTTCTTCGCTTCTTCATTAAAGACGTTTACAAATTCCCTGCCGATAATCTTGCGCTTTTCTTCGGGTTCGGTTACGTTTTTAAGTTTTTCCAAAAATCTTTCTTCGGCGTTGACACGCACGAATTTCAGGCGTTTTTTCGAAAAAACTTCTTCAACTTCGTCTCCCTCGTTTTTGCGCATACAGCCGTGGTCCACAAAAATGCATACCACTTGGTCGGGAATGGCTTTTTCCAAAAGGGCGGCGCAAACCGAAGAATCAACTCCGCCGGAGAGACCGAGCAGAACTTTTGAGTTGCCCACCTGCTCTCTAATGGCTTTTATCTGACCGTTTATGTAGTCCGACATTGTAAAATCGCAGAGAGCACCGCACACATTGCATACAAAATTGCGTATCATATCCGTGCCGTGCTCGGTGTTTTCGACTTCCGGATGGAACTGAAAACCGTAAAGTTTCTTTTCTTCACAGGAAACTGCGGCGTTTTTGCAGTTTTCGGTGTAAGCAATGCTTTTGAAACCCTCGGGAAGTCGGTCAACTCGGTCGGTGTGGCTCATAAGGGTTTTTGAACTTTCCAAATCCGGAACGAAAACGGGTGAAGGTGAAAAGTGTGCGGTTATTCTGCCGTACTCCCTGAGTGCGTAGTCGGAAACCACGGTTCCGCCCAAGGTGTAGCACATCAGTTGCATTCCGTAGCATATGCCCAAAACGGGTATGCCCAAGGAAAAGATTTCGGGATCGCATTTTGGTGAATTTTCTTCGTAAACGCTGTTGGGTCCGCCTGTTAAAATTATTCCGATAGGAGAAATTTCACGTATTTCCTTTGCGGAGATACTGCCCGATTTTATTACGGAATACACGTGGCATTCACGTACTCGGCGTGCGATAAGTTCCTTGTACTGACCGCCGAAATCAAGTACGAGCACGGTCTGATTATTCATATAACACCTCACACAATGCATTTTTTTATGCGGGAAAGTTTACACCTAAACGGCGATTTTGTCAAGTTATACCTGTTTTTTCAATAAAAAAAGAAAACGGCGAAAAAAGTGTTGACACAAAAGTGTTTTTGTGTATAATAACATTTGAACAGTTATTCAGATGTTCAAATGAACAAATGTTCAAATATTCAAATAACAGAATTTCGGAGGCGGAATAATGAGCGAAGAAAATAACGGATATGAGTGCACCGACGGGGAACTGATAGAAAAAGTGCAAGGCGGTTTGCCGGAAGAGAATTTTCTGTTTGATTTGGCTGAACTTTATAAGGTGTTCGGCGATACCACGAGAATAAAAATACTTTACGTGCTGTTTGAATCGGAAATGCGCGTAAACGATATTGCACAGGTCCTGTCAATGAATGCATCGGCAATATCGCATCAACTCAGGGTGTTGAAGCAAGCAAGGCTCGTTAAGTTCCGCCGAGACGGAAAAACGGTATACTATGCTCTTGCGGACGACCACGTACGTACGATAATCGATCAAGGCGCAGAACATATAGGCGAATAAGGAGTAATAAATAAGGAGCAATAAAATGAAAAAAACGTTTAAAGTGGAAGATCTTGACTGTGCTGCCTGTGCGGCAAAAGTGGAAAATGCCGTAAAGGCGATCGACGGCGTAAAAAGCGCAAGTGTAAGTTATCTTATGCAAAAAATGACCGTGGAAACCGAAGAAGATGCGGATTTTGACGGGGTAATGAAAAAAGCGGTGAAAGTTTGCGCAAAGATAGAACCCGAAATGAGCATTAAGTTATAAAGTAACGGGGACACGGCAATGACGGGAAAACAAAAAAAGGAAACTTTGATAATTGCGGTTTCGGTGGCGGAACTTTCGGCAATAAGTATTATTGCACATATATTTACTCTTCCCCAATGGGTAAGTTTGATTTTTTATCTTGTGCCCTATTTTACTGTGGGGTTTTCGGTGCTGAAAAAGGCGGTAATAAATACCGCTCATTTGCAAATGACTGACGAAAACTTCTTGATGGCGGTGGCAACGGTAGGCTCGTTTGCACTTGGAGATTATCCCGAAGCGGTATTCGTTATGATATTTTACCGTGTGGGCGAACTGTTTGAAAATATAGCCGTAGGTAAAAGCCGAAAATCCATAAGCGAACTTATGGATGTTTGTCCAGAAACGGCAACGGTATTAAGAAACGGGGCAGAAGAAGAGGTTTCGCCCGAAGAAGTGGAGATTGGCGAGATAACGGTTGTACGGCCGGGAGACAAAGTGCCTATTGACGGCGTTATAGTAAAGGGATTCGGACGGCTTAATACCGTGGCAATGACGGGCGAACCGATGCCGAAAGACGTTGCTGTCGGTGACAGGGCAATAAGCGGATGTATAAATACCGACGGGGTGATATACGTTCGAACGGACAGAGTTTTCGGGGAAAGCACAGTATCGAAGATACTTGAACTTGTGGAAAACTCATCTTCCGTAAAATCAAAAAGCGAAAACTTTATTACACGTTTTTCAAAATATTATACTCCTGCGGTAATCGTAACGGCACTGTGCGTTGCCTTTATACCTCCGCTGTTTGTGGGTTCGTTTGCGCAGTGGATAAGAAAAGGTCTTATGATGCTCGTTGTATCCTGCCCCTGTGCTCTTGTTCTGTCGGTACCACTTGCGTTTTTCGGAGGAATAGGCGGTGCTTCAAGAGAGGGAATACTTGTTAAGGGCAGTGAATATTTGGAAAAACTTGCAAAAGCCCAAAGTATCGTATTTGATAAAACAGGTACGCTTACAAAGGGGAATTTTGCCGTTGTTTCCGTTACGGGAGACGAACGCACACTTATGCTTGCATCTTCTGCGGAAAGCCATTCGACCCACCCCATAGCGCAATCGCTGAAAAACGCCTATTCGGGAGAAATGCTTCAAGGGGAAGATGTACGGGAATATGCCGGAATGGGTGTTGAAGCGAGAATAAACGGAAAAAGTGTGCTTGTGGGCAACGGCAAACTTATGGAAAAATTCAACATAGAAACGGAAAAAGTAAAAGGAAAAACCGTAGTTTACGTTGCCGAAGACGGAACTTTAATAGGTACGGTAACGCTGGGTGACGAGATAAAACCCGAAACGGCAAATTTTATCCGCAATATAAAAAGTGAGGGCATAGCGGAAACCGTAATGCTCACCGGTGACAGCGAAGATGTTGCATCGCTTGTGGCGGAGGAAGTGGGGATCGATTCCTATTTTGCGCAACTTTTGCCCGAAGACAAGGTAGAGTACCTTGAAAAGATAATGAGCGGGAAGAAAGTTACCGTTTACGTAGGCGACGGCATAAACGATGCGCCTGTACTCGCTATGGCGGATGTGGGAATTTCAATGGGTGCATTCGGTTCCGATGCGGCAATAGAAGCTTCGGATATAGTGCTTATGAACGACCGAATGGACGGGATTTTAAAGGCGATACGCATTGCAAAGCGTACGCAAAGAATAGTTTGGGAAAATA
>CAZBLS010000107.1:0-4449 GCA_964492705.1 uncultured Oscillospiraceae bacterium
TGTTTGAGAGCAATGTAAATTCAGACGGTACTCAAACGTAACAATGAGTAATGCTATAAAAGCAGTTAGTAGGTTAGGCAGAAGCATTTAGTGATGTTTTCTGCAATGGAAAGAAAGCCAAGCAATCGTTAATGTTATGAATAAATATCTTAAAAACTAAAAAACATAATGAAACTTGATTCCATATATGGTAAAACAATTTATTTAAAAAAGGAGCAATAATTATGGTAAACAAGAAAATCAAGTATGTTGAACCTGCGGAGTACATTCCCGAGAGCCTTAGAAAGAAATACAAACTTGGGGAATATGCAGAAACCAATAAAGACACAAAGAAAGCAACCAACAAGAAAAGCAAATAAAACGGAAGAGGTGGGCGATGCTGTTCACCTCTTTTGATTTTAGAAAGGAGGACTAATGGGAAAATTAAGTCTACAAGAGCAGGCAGAAGAAATCATAAGAATAGCAGAAAAGTACGGAGTAGAGCAAAACTTCTTTTTCCTTACGACCTTTTAAAAGATATCAAGTCTAACTTAACATTTTGAAGTTTGAGAGCAATGTGAATTCAGACGGTACTCAAATCGTAGGCATTTCCTTTTTTGTATTCTTCTTGTTTGGGAACATTGTAATTGTATTTTTATTATAAAATTTAAGATCATAAGAGATATATAAGCACAATTTTAAATGGGAGACTTCCCATTTAAAATTGTGCTTAAAAATTATATTTTGTATCGAAATAAAAGGAATGTACTTAAATCCAATAACACAGAATTGCGCAAGATTGCCGATTTTGTTTCACGGCAGAGGTTGTAAAAATGGTTTTTGTTAGGGGGGTGTTAAGTTCACCGAAAAGGGATGTAAGCGGTATTTTTTGCTTTGTAAACAGATTAAAAGACCGACGAGCGTAAAATAATTGCTACCGTCGGTTGATGTGCGTGGACGTTTCGAAATTGCAAAATAAAGTTCGGTGCGGTAAAACAGTTGCAAAGGCTATTTTTTCAGCCTTTGAAGAACGGTTTTGTAGCCTCCGTTACCGTATTCGAGGCATTTGCTCACACGGCTTATGGTGGCGGTGCTTACGCTTGTTTCTTTGCTTATCACGTTGTAACTTACGCCATCGGCAAGCATTTTTGCAACTTTAAGGCGTTGCGCAATATCAATAACTTCTTTAATCGTAAATGCATCGTCGAAAAAAGCATAGCATTCCTCTTCCGTTTTAAGTGAAAGAATAGCCTTGCAAAGTTCGTCGGTATCTTCGTTATGCCAATTTGCCACGGTAGAAAACTCACTTTCTTACTTTAATGTATTAATATGATAACAGATTTATTTTGCCTTGTCAACAAAAACTGAAATGTGAATTTCGGAAATGGGCGGAATAAGTCGATTTTTGAATTAATACAGAAAAATTCCCCGACAGAAGCAAGAAAAATGCTTTGATCGGGTTTTTATATGTTCAATACTTTTAATACATCTAATGTTTTGACGAATAAAATGAAAGTAGGTAAGACCGATGTCACGGAAAGAGAAAAGCAGTGATAACCGCTTCGTTCAAATAATAAGGTTAATTACTGCCTTAATTACCGTAATCAATACAATTTCAATATTGATTAAAACGCTCATAGAATATTGAACAACGTAAGAGGAGAGAAAAGCCTCTTTGCTTACGATGGTTTTATACCAAAACAAATAAAGGCGCAAGACGGTTTTACAATGCTCAATTCAATCATCATTATCTTATCAATTATTTAAGCGTTATAGTTATAATAAACAGTATAAAGGAGATAAAAAATGCAGAAAAGAACGTTAAAACAAGTATCGTAAGAAACAGAAATTCCGTACGGAACTTTAAAGAATTGGAAGCAGGGAAGAAGAAAAACGCCCGAATGGGTTGTTTTCCTACTTAAAGAGTTTAATAAAAACAGAGCCGAATGATATTCGGCTCTGTCATATTTCGGCACGGAAGAGAATAACCTCCGTGCCTTTAAAACGTGCGGTTATCAGATAGCCACTATGTTAAGGAGTTTGCCGGGGACTGCAACGATCTTCTTAACGGTTTTGCCCTCGACGAGTTTCTTTACGGTTTCGTTTTCTTCAACCAATTTTTCCATACCCTCTCTGTCGAGGTTTGCGGGGATATTGAGTTTTGCTTTGATCTTACCGCAGATCTGAACGACGATTTCAACTTCGTCCTTAACGAGTTTGCTTTCGTCACATTCGGGCCAAGGAGCGGAATAAACTCTGCCCTCAAAGTTTGCGTTTTGCCACATTTCTTCTGTTATGTGGGGCGCAACGGGGTTGAGCAAACGCAACAGCACGGAAAACTCATCCCTGCGGATATTGCCGAGTTTGTAGATTTCGTTAACGTATGCCATCATTGCGGCAATGGCGGTGTTGAATTTCATCGATTCGAAATCGTCGGAAACTTTCTTTATTGTGGAATGAAGCAATGCCTCTCTTGATTTGTCGGAGGGAACGTCGGCAATCATATCCTGCACTCTCCAAACTCTTTCAAGGAAACGCCTGCATCCCATAGCACTCTTTGTTGACCACGGAATAGCCTGATCGAATGCGCCCATAAACATTTCGTACATACGGAATGCGTCGGCACCCATTTGGTCAACTATTTCGTCGGGGTTGATTACGTTGTCTCGGGATTTGCTCATCTTTTCACCGTTTTCGCCCAAGATCATACCGTGGCTTGTACGCTTTTTGTAAGGTTCCTTTGTGGGAACTACGCCGATATCGTAAAGCACTCTGTACCAAAAACGGGAGTAGAGCAAGTGGAGCGTAGTATGTTCCATACCGCCGTTGTACCAATCTACGGGCAACCAATACTTCATCTTGTCGGGGTCGGCAAGACAGGAAGTGTTGTGGGGGTCGGTGTAGCGGATAAAGTACCAAGACGAACCTGCCCACTGAGGCATAGTGTCGGTCTCACGCTTTGCCTTGCCGCCGCAGTGAGGACAAACTGTATTTACCCAACTGTCCAACTTTGCAAGGGGCGATTGGGCATCTGCTGTGGGAATAAAGTCGTCGGTGTGAGGCAGACGGAGAGGAAGATCTTCCTCGGGTACGGGAACCCAACCGCATTTGTCGCAGTGGATAAGGGGAATGGGTTCGCCCCAATAACGCTGACGTGAGAATACCCAGTCGCGGAGTTTGTAGTTTACTTTTGCTTCACCTATACCTTTTTCGGTAAGGAACGCAATAATCTTTTCTTTTGCTTCCTTTACGGTCAATCCGTCAAGGAAGTCGCTGTTTACGATCTTGCCCGTGGCGATGTCGGTAAAGGGGGCTTCCGTAACGGGTACGGGACTTCCGCCTACAACTTCTTTTATGGGAAGACCGAATTTCTTTGCAAATTCCCAATCTCGCTCATCGTGGGCGGGAACAGCCATTATTGCACCGGTGCCGTAGGACATAAGTACGTAATCCGATACCCAAACGGGAATTTCGTTGCCGTTTACGGGGTTAATTGCGTAAACTCCGCCTAAAACAACACCTGTTTTTTCTTTTGCCGTTTCCGTGCGCTCAAAATCGCTCTTGTTTTTTGCAACCTCACGGTATTTGTCCACTTCGGCAAAGTTTTCGATCTTATCTTTTATCTCGTCTATCATCGGATGTTCGGGAGAAATAACCATATAGGTAGCACCGAACAGCGTGTCGGGACGGGTGGTGAATACGGTAAGAGGCTTGCCGTATACGGGCACGTTGAACTTGACCTGTGCACCGGTGCTCTTGCCTATCCAGTTGCGTTGCTGTGTTTTGACTTTTTCTATAAAGTCAACGTCGTCCAAACCGTCAAGAAGTTTTTGCGCATAATCGGTAATGCGGAGCATCCACTGACTTTTCGTTTTGCGTACCACGTCGCCTCCGCAACGCTCGCATTTTCCGCCTACGACTTCTTCGTTGGCAAGACCTACGTTACAGGACGTGCACCAGTTTATGGCAACTTCGCTCTTGTAGGCAAGTCCTTTTTTGAAAAGTTGCAGGAAGATCCACTGAGTCCATTTATAATAATCGGCATCGGTGGTGTTTACTTCCCTTGAATAGTCAAAGGCAAAACCGATTTTTTTAAGCTGTTCCCTGAAACGGTCGATATTTTTCTTCGTGACGATTTCGGGGTGAATATTGTTTTTTATGGCATAGTTTTCCGTGGGCAGACCGAATGCATCCCAACCGATGGGATAAAGCACGTTATAACCCTGCATACGGCGTTTGCGTGCAATGATATCAAGGGCGGTATTACTCCTCGGATGACCTACGTGAAGACCCTGTCCCGAGGGATAGGGAAATTCTATAAGACCGTAAAATTTAGGTTTGTCGGTTCTTGAATCGTCGGCTTTGAAAGCGTTTTCCTTTTCCCAAATATCCTGCCATTTTTGTTCTATTTGATGATGATCGTACGTTTCGGACATAATGTTCTCTCCAAAAATAAATTGATTATAATAT
>CAZBLS010000108.1:0-4420 GCA_964492705.1 uncultured Oscillospiraceae bacterium
CTCCCGTATTAAGCGAAAAATTCGACTCCACCGACGTGCTCTTCTACACCGCAAAGCACCTTGCAAAAGAAACTTTTTCACTTAAAAAGGGCGACCATATAGTAATTACAGGCGGAATAACCAACGGAACTTCCGGCAACACCAATCTTATAAAAATTGAAATGATTTAAATTTCAGTGCTCCGAAACAGGAGCACTTTTTTATTTGGTATCCGCCTGCAATCGGCTTATAATACCTGTAATTCAAACCAAGAAGTACTAAAGAAAATAATAATTGCAGAGCACAGGGGCAACATGAAAGCCTATCCCGAAAACACGTTAAGGTCATGTCAGTCGGCAATTGACGTCGGATGCTATATGATAGAAGCCGATATTCACTTAACGCCGGACGGCGAACCTGTTTTAATACACGATATAAATGTTGAAATGACGGCCGACGGCACGGGACTTGTAAAAGATATGACACTGCGCCGAACACGGCAGTTAAACGCAGGCACCGATGCCGATTTTATGCACGTACCGACTTTCAGAAAATTTCTCAAACTCATTTCAAATTGCGACATTTGCCTTAATTTGGAGTTAAAGACTTACGTTAAAAATTACGGTGAAGAAAAAATTGCATTTACCGTTGATAAGACAGTGGAACTCTGCGAAAAATACGGTATTCCCGACGTCCGCATAATCATCAATTCCTTTGACGCATTTGTTCTTGAATATACGCACCGAAAATACGGTAAGCCTTTTGCTCTCCGCGACTTTTATCCCTATGATATTATGTTTAACAAAACAGTTGATCCTACGGAATATCTTGATTACGCCTGCTATTGGAAACATCCCGATTCAAAAGAGCACTGCATATTTCCTGTTTCTCACGGAATAAAGCCCTGTACAGTTTGCAATACCGCAGAAGAATTTTTTTGATGCAGTTAATCAAGGTTGCACAATGTTTATTGAAAACGACCCGTTATCTGCCTTGGAACGGCGTAAAAAACTGTAAATAAAATTTAAAAAAAGCAGATTTTCTCTTGCTTAGAAAACCTGCTTTGTCCACCGTCTGAGAGGTTCACTTTAATTAAGCGAACCTCTTTTTATATTTCGATATTTTCCGCACGTTTTACCCACTCGGCAGAAGAAGCATCGCTGGGCATACGCCAATCCCCTCTCGGCGAAAGGCAGATACTGCCTATTTTTACGCCGTCGGGCAAGCAACTGCGCTTAAACTGTTGGGTGAAAAATCTTTTATAGAATGAAACGAGCCATTTTTTTACCGTTTTGCCGTCAAAATCGTCCTTAAAGGCTTTTTGTGCAAGAGCAAAAACTTTTTCGGGAGCAAATCCGAACCTTACCGTATAGTACAGGAAGAAATCGTGCAGTGCATAGGGTCCCACTATTTCTTCGGTCTGTTGCGCTATCTTGCCCTGCTCGTCGGGGGGCAACAGTTCGGGGCTTATGGGTGTATCGAGGATATCTTTAAGTACTTCCGCACTTTCGGCAAAAATTCCCGATTCCGCAATAGTCGCCACCATCCACCTTACAAGTGTTTTGGGAACTCCGCAGTTTACGCCGTACATACTCATATGGTCGGCATTGTAAGTGCACCAGCCGAGAGCAAGTTCACTTAAATCGCCCGTGCCCACAACAAATCCGCCAACTTTGCCTGCAAAATCCATAAGTACCTGCGTGCGCTCTCTCGCCTGCGAATTTTCAAACGTCAGATCGTATTTGTTTCTGTCCTGTCCGATATCTTCAAAATGGCATTCCACCGCTTTTTTTATGGGAATTTCAAGATACGTTATTCCCAAACTTTTCATAAGCAACAGCGAATTGTTATACGTCCTGTCGGTAGTGCCGAAGCAAGGCATAGTTATGCCGTAAACGTCCTTAACGTCTCCGCCGGAAGACCTTACCGCTTCCACCGCAACAAGAAGTGCAAGTGTGGAATCAAGTCCTCCCGAAACACCGATAACGGGTTTGGAACGGGTAATTTCCATTCTCTTTTTCAGCCCCGCAACCTGCATTGCGAATATATCTTCACACCTCTCACTCCTGTCCTTTTTTCCCGTCGGAACAAAGGGAAGTTTTTCCACTTTAAAATATTCTCCGCCGTTTCCAAAAGGAGTGTATTCTATCTCCGCTTTTTTTATATTGCTTTTAAAATTAAACCCGTTCTCGGCAAAAGTTTTATTCTTTCGCCTGTCCGCACGGATTCGGTCAAGGTCGGTATCGGCATACAGGATATATCCCGAATCCGCCGTCTTTGCGTTTTCGGTCAAAATTCTGCCGTTTTCACACACTATGCTGTGTCCCGAAAAAACAAGGTCGCCTGTGGACTCTTTACATCCTGCCGACACATATACGTACGTACCTATCTGCGATGCGGAATGCTGTGAAACCATATTTCGCCTGTAACTGCGTTTGGCTATGGTCTCATTGCTTGCCGAGAGATTTATTATAACTTCCGCACCGTTAAGGGCAAGTATGCTTCCCGGCGTTACGGCAGTCCACGCATCCTCGCATATTTCCGCACCGAAAGTAAAGCCGTTACACTTAAACAAGATACTGCCTACGGGAACTTCATCTTCCTGTTCAAGCCCCAACTGCACGGCGCTTATACTGTCCGTGCCAAGTTGCGTTAAAGAAGAAAACCACCGTTTTTCATAAAACTCGTTATAGGTGGGCACATAGGTTTTAGGCACAAGACCGCACAGTTTTCCGTCGCTTACGATTGCGGCGCAGTTATACATCCTGCCCTCTATTTCCGCAGGCAAGCCGATTGCAAAAACTCCCTTTACTTTTTTGCTTTCGTCAACTATATCTTTAAGTGCATTTTTTGCGCCGTCAAGCAATGTTTGCTGATAAAACAGGTCTCCGCAGGTATACCCCGTAAGGCACAGTTCGGGGAACACCGTAAGGTCGGCTTTGTTTGTCCCCGCTTCCCTCATCATATTTATAACCGATTCTTTATTTTTTTCCGTATCGCCCACCGAAACGTCGGGCACGCAAGCGGCAATTCTTATAAGTCCGTCCATAATCTTCTCCGAATTTTAAATTTCTTTTTCAGTATATCACAACGTGGCTTCCCCGTCAAGAAAGACAACTTCCGCAAGGCGCATATCCTGCCTGTTCAGCCGATTCTTTTGAAGAAAAATATATTCTGTTCTCTTCTTTGGGCAAATTCGAACAGTTTGACGAATGATATTTTTTAGAATTTACGTTGCCCACAAACACTTCGTTTTCAAGGGCAGGCGTTGCATTTACGGCAGTTGCCTGTACCGTGTTTCCGCCGAAGACAAACCTAATGTTTTCTCCGTCAGTCACCGAGGTGACCGTGCCGTATTCATCGGTGCGGTAATATTCCGTTTCCGCCTGATCGAATTTTTCAAGAGTCTCGCTGTGAGGATGTCCGTACGAATTGTTTTTACCGCAGGATATTACCGCAAACTGAGGCATTACGCTACGCAAAAAATAATATCCCGTGGAAGTCGAAGATCCGTGATGTCCTGCTTTAAGCACGTTCGCCGAAAGATCCGCTCCCGTTTTTATAAGTTCCGTTTCGCACTTGCTTTCAAGGTCGCCCGTAAACAGGTATGAAACGTTGCCGAACGTTACTTTCATTACAACGGAAGTGTTATTGGGATCGTCTTCGTCGGGAATGACGGGCCACAGCACTTTTACCGTCGCACCGCCCAAATTCCAACCGTCGCCTGCTCTGCACAGCGTTATTCCGCACTGATTTTCCGCACTTTTTACAAATTTCTTAAAACAGGCACTGTTATATTGTTTTACGGGCGAAAGAATGTTTTTAACCGTAAATTCGGGTATTATCCCGCCCAAGCCACCCACGTGGTCTTCGTGTGCGTGGGTAAGCACAACGTAATCTATCTCGCTTATTCCCAAATTCTTTATAAACGACGTGACCGTAGGCGCATCCTCTTCGTTACCGCCGTCAATAAGCATACTTTCGTTTCCGCAGGTAATAAATACGGAATCCGCCTGTCCAACGTCGATAAAGTACACGCTCATTTCACCGTCGGCAGGAAGCGTATAATCTTTTTTGTTTAAACGGCTCAGTCCAAATGACAGAGCAAACAGTACCGCTACCGCAATAACGGCAATTAGCAGTCTTTTTTTCTTTTTCATATCGCACCTCTTATATATTTTAGCACAAAAGAGAATTTTTTGCACTTAAAACCTTGTAATTATGCAAAAAATGTGGTAGAATATCCGTATAAAATATAAAAAAAGAGGTTTTTTATGGAACACGTAATTTCTAACGGTATAATTTCACTTGCAGTTTCCGAAAAGGGTGCCGAAATGGCATCGGTTAAAAAGGACGGTGCTGAATATCTTTGGCAGGGTGACGCCACCTATTGGGCAGGCAGAGCCTATCATCTTTTCCCCATTTGCGGAAGACTTACCGT
>CAZBLS010000109.1:0-4269 GCA_964492705.1 uncultured Oscillospiraceae bacterium
ATCGGCATATACGTGATCGTGTTTATGCTTTTTGTAGGAGTAGTGGGTATTACACTTACCGTATCGTATAAGCACAATCTTACGAAAATGCGTGAAGATGCTGTGGTTGAATGTGCAAAAGAAATTGCACGTATGTATTCGGTAGGAGAACTTCAAAGCGTAGCAATAAGCACCGGTAAGACCATACCGGTGCTTAATACCACCGCCAAAGATTTTGATGCCGTAGTACAGGTTGCCAATGCCGAGACAAGGTATATCAATTACGAACTTGACCGTGACGGAGTCGTTACCACCGACCGTAAAAGCAAATTGCCCGTCGAAGTAATGGATGCTATCCGTACGGACAATATCTATATAAAATCAAATTATTTCCGTGAGGAAATGGGCAAAACGGTTTCAACCGTAGCATATCCTATCCGCTTTATGAACGAACCGCAAAATGCGGACCCTTGGGCGGTTATAGTTATTCATACAAGTCTCTCTTCCGTAAACAGGACATATGAAAAGATAGTGCTGTCACTGTGGATTCCCATTGTGGCGGTAATAGTTTTGGGCAGTGTTATTTTCCTTGTACTTACAGGGGGGATAACAAAAAGAATCGGTATTATCAACAAGGCTACAAAGGAAATTGCCGACGGTAAATTCGATACGAGGATCGAGTTTAAAAGCAAGGACGAACTTACCGAACTTGCACAAGGCTTCAATGCAATGGCGGAATCGTTGAAAAAAAGCGATGCGTCAATGAAAGATTTTGTTTCAAATGCCGCACACGAACTCCGTTCGCCGATGACGTCTATCAACGGTTTTGTTGAGGGGATGCTTGACGGCACTATTCCCGAAGAAAAATATGGCGAGTACTTGAAGATAGTTTCCGGGGAGGGTAAACGTCTTACCAAACTTGTAAACAGTATGCTTGATTTAAGCAGAATCGAATCGGGTAGAGAAAGTATTGTTATCGGCAAGTTTGATATTAACGAACTTATCCGCAGAGTGGTAATACGCTTCGGGCAAAAAATCGACGATAAGGGTATTATTCCCGTGGTAGATTTGCCTAACGGAAAATTAAACGTAAACGCCGATGGAGATAAAATTGAGCGAGTATTGCAAAATCTTACCGATAATGCCGTTAAATTTACGGGTGAGGGCAAAAGTATAACTTTTGCGTGCAGGCTAAGGGAAGATAAAGTCTACGTTACGGTCAAGGACGAAGGTGCGGGAATATCCGAAGAAGACCTTAAATATATTTGGGAACGCTTTTATACCGTTGACAAGGCTCATACGGGCAAAAAGCGCGGTACAGGTTTAGGTCTTGCCATAGTTAAGAGCATTATTGACTTGCACGGACAGAAAATAACCGTGAACAGTACGCAGGGGCAGGGAACTGAATTTGTTTTTACTCTTGAATATGCAGGTGAATGAATATGAGAGACGAGTATTTTGACAGTTTTTACGAAAAGAAACGGGGAATAAGCGTTACCGTTTTCGCATTTGTATTACTCCTTGCGGTGTTTGCGACTTTCTTTGCTTCATATCTGTACTTTGACGGAAAAGAAGAGGGTGGGACGACAACTACCGTTCCCGTTTCGGTACAGGATTCCGAAAGCGCATTTTGCGAGATTTACAAGCAAAACTGCGAAAGCGTTGTAAAAATCACCGCTTACGTCGATAATAACGGTACAAGCGAAAAATACAGTTCCGCAAGCGGTTTTGTGTATACCGAGGACGGATATATAATCACCAACAATCACGTTTTGGAAAATGCAGACTTAATTAAAGTTACCCTTTATTCGGGAAAAAGTTTTGAAGCAACGGAAATCGGGCGTGATGAACGCAGTGAAGTTGCCGTGCTTAAAATTGATTCTACCGAAAGGTTAAAAGCGGTTACCGTGGGTGATTCCGATACCGTTAAGGTAGGACAGTATGCCATTGCCATAGGCAATCCAATGGGTTACGATTTTACTATGAGTATCGGCAATGTTTCGGGAATAAACAGAATCATTGATCAAAGTAATTTCCGTTACGAGATGATTCAAATTGATACCCATATAAATTCCGGTAACAGCGGAGGACCTTTGTTCAATATAAACGGCGAAGTTATAGGAATCAATACGTTAAAAGAAAGCAATTACGGCTCTACTGCGGCTGTTGAGGGACTCGGTTTTGCCATACCCATAAATACGGCTGTGAAAACTGCCGAGCAGTTGATAAGCAACGGCAAAGTTACACGTGCCGCAATAAACGCCACGGTAGGCAACAAAATTGTCGGCGGCGAATATGTAGGCGTGTATATTGATGAACTTACACCTAACGGCGCCGCAGAAAAGGGCGGACTTGAAGTGGGAGACGTTATATGTGAGTTTAACGGCGTAAAAATAACCGTTATGAATGATTTAATGGAACAACTTGATAAATGCTCTCCCAATGATAAAGTAAACGTTAAAGTATTGCGAAACGGACAGGAATTGAATTTTTATATTATTTTGGGTACAACGTAAAAGTCAGAGGAAATTTGCATTTACAGTAAAGAATAAAAAGTTCGGCATTTTTTGCCGAATTTTTTTATTTTGAAGGATTGGAAATTAAGAGTGGGAAATTAGAAAACAGACAATAAAAATGAGAAATGAGGAATGAGGAATGAGGAATGAGGAATACTTTGATTTCGCTGTAAAAAAAACTGCATTCCTGTTTTTAAATAAGAATGCAGTAGATTGTTTTGACTATATTCGTATTATTCAGCGGAGTGGGTTATTTCAGCCGTTTCGGGACTTTGCGATTGGGGTACGCCATCATCTTTTGTAAGATATGAGTAAGTCCAACCTTTACGGTGGATAATGGATAAAAATCCTATTACCGTTGAAACGAAAGCACCGCAACAGTCCACAACGATGTCTTTCATAGTGTCTCGGAGCGCTTCGTGTCCGATAAGATCTGTGCCGTCTTCAAGGCGGAACTTTTGCATATTCAAGCCCAAAAGACCGTCAAAGGAAAATTCGTAGATTTCCCAAAGTGCGCCGATTGCGATTGAAAAGGTAAATGCAAACAAACTTATGAAAATAGGGGAAAGATTTACGGCTACACGGCTGTTTTTGTTAAGTATTACAACGAGCATATATGCAAACATACCTGTCATCATACTTGAACAGAAGTGTAGGATATCGTCCCAATGCTTTATCGAATAGTAAAAACTTCTTACTTCGCCCAAGAAAATGGCGCCGTAGAGGAAAAGTAGGTACATTATAAACAAAACGGGCGGAATATCGATTTTCAGTTTCCTCGAAAGCAGTGAGGGAATATGTATTACAACTGCGCCGAGCAAGCACTGTATCAGCATCAGAACGTAATCCGCTCTTGATTTTACGTCATCATCGTGCATCCAAAACGAAATTTTGAGCACGAGATAGATAACGGGAACAATGAAACTTGCAAGAACAAACCAATAAAGCGCCTTGGTAAAGTCAATTTTCTTCTTCATAAAGAGAGTCTCCTTGCAGTGAGCGCAAACATAATTGCGACCATTAAATATAAATAGAGTACAAATGCGACTTTGATTACAAAGTGGTTTCGGGAGAGATTTTTATCTTTGTTTTCCAAAGTTTGTACAGCCATTGCCGTTACGGGAAGAAGCAGACTGCACATTAAAAGTATATTGCCTACTCTTGCCGATGTTATCCAACTGAAATAGGATGCGAAGAAAATGGCAATGAGGGATATGGGGAAAATTATCCAAAGGATAATGCGTGCTGTTTTCATCAGTTTTTAAGGCTCTGCAAGGGTGCGGGAATGCGCCCTGCACGGGAAATAAATTTACTGCAATCGGCACTGTTTACGGGCATAATCGGCGCTTCTCCCAAAAGTCCGCCGAAACTTACGCTTTCGCCAACGGTTTTGCCTATTACGGGAATGATCCTTACAGCGGTTGTTTTTGAATTGACCATACCGATAGCCGCTTCATCGGCGATAATTCCCGAGAGCGTTTCTGCGGATGTGTCACCCGGTACGGCGATCATATCAAGACCAACCGAGCAGACGCAGGTCATTGCTTCAAGTTTTTCCAAAGTAAGTGAACCCGACCTTGCGGCGTTTATCATACCTATATCTTCGCTTACGGGGATAAACGCACCCGACAGACCGCCAACGTAACTTGAAGCCATAACTCCGCCTTTTTTTACCGCATCGTTAAGCATTGCAAGCGCCGCCGTTGTACCAGGTCCGCCTGTTACCGAAAGCCCCATTTCTTCCAAAATATGGGCAACACTGTCACCCATAGTG
>CAZBLS010000110.1:0-3991 GCA_964492705.1 uncultured Oscillospiraceae bacterium
TATTTCTGATTATAACGGCTGAAAAGTGCGGATTTAAGAAATTTACGGACAGGCACAGGATTTTCGGGCATATCTATATGATATTTTTAATTCCCTTGTTTTGGTCGGTGTTTGCGATTACCGATGTAGGGCAAATAGGCGTGTTCTTTTCACGGCTGTTTCCGATATTTATAAAATCGGAATTCACCGTGCCCTTTGACGGACTTAAATTTTTGCGCAGTTACGGCGTATTTTTTGCCCTCGGAATACTGCTTTCCACACCGATCGGCAAAAAAATATTCTACCGCATAAAGGATAATGTTCTCGGATGGGTGATCCTATGCGGAATATTTGCGTTTTCGGTTTATTTCCTTTGTATAGGTCTTAACGATCCGTTTTTGTATTTTAGATTTTGAGGCAACCGACTATGAAAAAAATAAAAAAATATGGGTTTATCATTGTTTTTTCGGTAACGGTGCTTGTTACCGTACCTTTTGTGATTAAGTCGTTTATCGATAAAAAAGAACGCACCGAAGGCTTGGAAGAGCCGAACGTTACAAACGGCGTTTCGTTTGTACCGCAAACGGAAGAACCTATTAAAACCGAAACTCCTGCTCCCGTCAAAACACCTGAACAGTCGGATAATTCTTCACCCTCGGCAGATGCAACGGAAATAACCTATACGCCTGCCGAAACACCCAAAATAACGGCTAAGCCCACCCCGGGTACTTTCGAGAAAGCGGATACCAACGGGAAAACGGGGGAATATTTTAACGATGCACTCTTTATAGGTGATTCCCGTACAGAGGGTATTAAAGCATACGGTACGGCAAAAAATGCCGATTATTACAGTTACGTGGGATTGAGTGTTTATAAGATCGATGATAAAAACAATCCGTCCAAAAGCGGAACGCAAATGTCTTTTGATGAGTATATCAATCATAAACAGTACAAAAAGATTTACGTAATGCTCGGTTTTAATGAAGTTGGGTATCCAAAAAACAATACTTTGAAAAAGTATTCGCAGTTGCTTGACAGGATATCTTCCGCACAACCCGATGCGCAGATATATATTTGCGCAAACTTGCTTGTTACCGCCAAGTGCTCTGCAACGGACAAGTATTCCCATAATCCCGATATATTGCAACTTAATTCGATGCTTGCAACGCTCGCTGACGGAGAAAAACGCATTTATATTGACGTAAACGAGTATTTCGGTGACGGCAACGGCAATTTGCAGGATGGAATATCGGGAGACGGAACACACCTTTATGCAAAGTATTATCCCCTTTGGTGCGATTGGTTGCTCTCAAAAGCGGTATGATTTTTTTGAAATTACGAACGTGAATTTATAATTGATTTAATTAAGCGGACAGCCGAAAATCGGCTGTCCGCTTTGCACTTTGCAAACTGAAATATCAAATGCGTTTGCTTATTTCTTTTACGGCTTTTACGGCGGAAAGTATTTCTTCGGATGTGTTAAAATATCCTATGCTTAAACGCACCGCACCTTGCTTTTCGGTATTGAGGAACTTGTGAACAAGTGGTGCGCAGTGGAAACCGCCCCGACAGCATATGCCGTAGTGTTTGTCGAGAATATCCGCAACGAGTATTGAATCCGCATCGCCGATATTAAATGCAAAAACTCCGCTTTTCGGTTTTTCGGGAGAATAAATACGGATATTTTTGTCTTTCTTTAATTCGCTGTGCAGTAAAAATGCAAGTTCGCATTCTTTATTCAGAATATCTTTTCTTTTTGCCTTTGCAAATCTTACGCCCTGGGCAAGTGCGGAAATATTCTGCACCGAAAGCGTTCCGCTTTCAAGATATTCGGGCATTTCGGGAGGTTGAATAAGTTCCTGCGAACGGCTTCCCGTTCCGCCCGTGCGCAAGGGTTTTGGCAACGGCGCATTGGCGGATATTCCCAAAACACCTATTCCTTGGGGTCCGTAAAGTCCCTTGTGTCCTGCACAGGCGATATAGTCAATATGCATATCTTTCACGCTTAATTCCTGTGTTCCCGCCGCCTGCGCACAATCGACTATAAAAAGCAGACCATGCTTTTTGCAAAAATCCGAAGCACTTTCAATATCCTGCCGGTATCCGTTGACGTTTGAAACATAGTTCATTATAAGCGCCTTTGTGTTTTTCTTCAAATGTTCTTCAAGTGATTTAGCGGAAATATTTCCGTTTTTATCGGGGAATATTACCGTGTATTCGGTGTTAAGACGGGTACGCATATATTCGAGCGGTCTTAAAACCGAATTGTGTTCGTAAGCGGTGGTCAGAACGCTGTCTTTTTCGGTAAAAAGACCTTTTATAAGCATATTTAAAGCGTCTGTGCAACCGAAAGTGAAAACAGTGCGTTCGGTGCGCTCTATTCCGAGGAATTCGCTTATTTCCTCACGTGCGGAAGTTATTTTTTCAAGTGCTTTTACGGACGGCGTATGTCCGCTTCTGCCCGGATTTGCCGAATAGTTTCTGAAAATTCTGTCGCTCTCGTCATATACTGATGTGGGCTTTATCAGTGTGGTGGCGGCATTGTCAAGATATATCATATCAAACTCCGTTCACCTTTATTTGCTGCACTTAATATATTATATTACAAAAGTATAGGGAGGGTAACAAAATGGATGACTGTATTCTTGCCGTTTTCCGTTCGAGGACGCAGACGGCGGATTTTAAACGGGCACTGAAAAAAGCGGGAATTGACGGTGAAATTACGGGGACGCCCCAAAAACTTGCTATCGGATGCGGACTTTCGGTTAAAATTTCGGCAGAAGATTTTTTACAGGCGAAAAAGATTGCATTTGAGTCTTCCTATGACGGCTTTGTGGGCTTTTACGAAATGAAAAACGGGAAAATAATTGCAAAGAAGTTTTGACAATAACGGAATGTTGTGATAACATAAATCGGTATTGGAGATGAAATTATGATTTATGCCGATTATGCGGCTACAACGCCGATAGACAGAGAAGTTGCCGAAATAATGACCGAAGTTCTTTATTCCGATTGGGGAAATGCAGGAAGCGTGCACTCATACGGTAGAAATGCACGGCAACGGGTGGAAAAAGCAAGAGAAGATATAGCAAAAGTGTTCAATGCGGAAAAAAATGAGATATATTTTACTTCCGGCGGAACAGAAAGCGATAACTGGGCACTGCAAGGTATAGCGGAAAAGCATAAAAACGGGCATATTATCGCAAGTTCTGTTGAACATCACGCTGTGCTCAATACGCTGAAATATTTGGAAAATAAGGGTATACAGGTAGATTATCTTCCCGTTGATAAAGACGGATACGTTTCTCCCGAAGATGTGAAAAAGGCAGTAAAGGATAACACTTGCCTTATATGCGTTATGGCGGCAAACAACGAGATAGGAACGGTCCAACCCATAAGAGAAATAGGTGCAATTGCACAAGAATATAATATCCCGTTTTTTACCGATGCGGTGCAAGCATCGGGACAGAGAGATATTGACGTAAAAAGAGACGGGATAAGTTTGCTTTCCGCATCTTCCCACAAAGTGTACGGACCCAAGGGAATAGGTATACTTTATATCAGAGAGGGCACGCAGATAGGTAATTTGATGTACGGCGGTTCACAGGAACGGGACAGGCGACCGGGGACAACCGTAACGCCTCTTGCGGTAGGTATGGCGGAAGCACTTAAAAAGTATGCCGAAAGCAGGGACGGATATAATTTTAAAGCAAAAAGAGCCGCCGACACAGTTAAGGAAATAATACTTTCTTCCCTTGATAATGCTTATTTAAACGGAGGGGAAAACAGGCTTGCAGGTAATCTTAACTTCTACTTTGAGGGAGTACAGGCAGAAAGTTTGCTTTTGCTCCTTGACCTTGCGGGTATTGCCTGTTCGGCAGGCGCCGCCTGTTCGGCAGGTTCGGTAAAACTGTCTCACGTGATAAGCGCATTGCCCGAAAGAGGCGAAAAAGCGGCATCGAGTTCGCTGAGAATATCGCTTTCCCATTTAACAACGGAGAGGGAAGCGGAG
>CAZBLS010000111.1:0-3864 GCA_964492705.1 uncultured Oscillospiraceae bacterium
TACCGATTGTCTTTACCGCTTGTTTTCAAAACCTTCGTTACGGCACCTCATCATTTAGAGTGTGCTTTTTGCTTTAAAATTATTCTTTTTCCGTCGAATTTAAATAAATTCTATCATTTCTCCCGCATCTTTCAATACCAAATCGGGTTTGTCTTTTGATGCGTTGAGTATTTCTTCCGTGGTCTCACCGCTCATAACAAGCACCGTTTTCGCTTTTGCGTTAAGTCCGCTTTTTATATCGGTATAGATTCTATCTCCGATAACGGCAGTTTCGCAGGGAACGCAGTTTTCCTTTTCCATAGCAAGTTCTATCATTGCAGGCGACGGTTTACCTATTACGAAAGGTCTCTTACCCGTAGCGTTGAATATCATATCGCATACACTGCCGCAATCGGGTACGGAGCCGAACTCGGTGGGGCATACGTAATCGGGATTGGTGGCAATATAGGGAATATCCCTTGTGCACAGCATATAGGATACGTCTTCCAATTTTTTGAATGTAAGTTCCGTATCGAACCCCATTACTATACATTCCGTTTCTTCACGTTTTTCCGTTACGGCAAAGCCGTTTTTTCTCAACTCCGCCTTTAACGATTCCGTTCCGCAAACGTACAGTTTTTTTCCGCAGTGATTTTCGCTCAAATACCGTGCCGTTGCCATTGAAGAAGTCAAAAAATCGTTTTCATCCGCTTTAATGCCCATATTCGCAAGTTTTTGAACATATGCATCAACACTCTTGGACGAATTGTTGGTGATAAACAGATATTTCTTGCCTTTCTCCTTAATTTTTTCCAAAAGGGGAACCGTAAAGGGGAAAAGGTCATCACCCAAATACAGTGTTCCGTCCATATCAAACAGGAACAGTTTTACGTTTTTCATCATTTCTTTATTTTTTCCTCTAAGCAGTGAAGTGCATATTCCGCATACCTGTCAAATTCGCCTTGGTCTCGGAGATAGAAGAGAACAGTATACCTATCCCGAAGCGTGAGCGCTCTCTTGATTCCCCTGAGTATCTTATCCGAATCGACCGTTGCCATAGGCATATCCATTTTATCGCAGAAATCTTCAACGCCGTCAAAATACTCAAAGTACTTTTCAATGAGTTCTTTGAGATGGCTGTCCTTCGTTTCCTTATAGAGAAGCCTATACATATATATGATAAGCAATGTCGCCTCGCAAACTTCCAATCCGTGAAGTTGAGGTTTTTCGCCCTTTTCAACGCTTTCAAGTTCCCAAGCATGGGCAACGATATGTTCTGCGCCCGATGCGGGACGGGAATTTCCCGTATACGCCATACCCAGACCCGTAACCATAAAGCCCTCCATAATATTGCCTATGCACTCGGGGTCTCTCTTGCCCACATTATAGCCGTTTTTTCTGCAAAGTTCGGTGGCTTCGATTACGTCCTTTGCAATTTTATCGCAAAAATACTCTCCGCTGTAATCCCTTGCAAGTTCCCAATCGAGCATTGCCGGATATTTACCGAACATATCACCGATACCCGAAAGCAACATATCGTAGGGTGCTTCGCTCATAATATCAAGATCGGCGATTATATACCGAGGCGTGGTGCATTTAACGGTAGCCTTTGTGCCGTCAAACAGCGTAGGCGAACCTGCGGAAGCATAACCGTCCATTGACGGAGCGGTACCTGCAATGGCATAAGGAATGCCTACTCTGTAAGATACGATACGGCAAATATCGTTTATAACTCCCGAACCTACCGCCAAAATAAGGTCGGGTTTGGGGGAATATTCAAAAATATCCGCATCTGCTTTGGGGTCGTTTAAGTGCAAAAATACGTTTCCTATATAATCGGTATTGGGCAAAACATCTCCCGTAAGCACGCATTTATGAGAAAACATACCTGCATTTTTAAGCAATTCTTCCGCTTTTGCACCTAAAACTCTGTAAGTGTTCTCATCCGCAACCATGTAGATGCGTTTAAAATCCGAAAGAATTTCGGGTATTTTGTTTGATGCCCCTCTTTCGATAACGTATTTTTCCAAAGGTGCACGGTGTACTTTTCTCTCGCATTCGCATTTGAATTCTATCATTTTAAAAACTCCTTCATTTTATCGGGGAAATCCCTGTAATCGTCTTTTTTACAAAATTAAAATCGGAAAGATATACGGATTCGTCATTCCGTCAAGACCGCAACCGTCACTCACGTAAGCGCTCTCACTGTGTTTTATATCAAATTCTTGCAATATCTGTCAAGAGCACTTACTATACGGTTTAAGTGCCATATCGAATGACCGAAAACCGCCGACAAAAAACGGTATATTCGAAAACTTTTTATATACCTCACGGCGTTTTTTCTGTCGGAAGGTCAAATACAAGTTTGTCGTTCCGCTCCGCCTTTGCCCGCGACACGGTATCCGAAGAATGTTATTCCGCACTGTCTGCCGAAAATTCCGTAAACCGTGTTTTGCCCCAATGCGGTAACTCTCTCTTCCTCCGAATTTTTATCTTACGGAAGCGCCGAATTTAAAACGGTTTCAAGTTTGCCGTTTCTGTATTACGTCACCTGCATACCGCAATTACCTATTATGTCTACGGGTAATTCTTTTATCTGCTTAAAAAATCTTTCGCACATTCCCGCTTTCGCCGTACACAGACGGGCATTTTCCGAAAGGCGTGCATCCACTTGCTCTGTCTTTAATAGGCATTTTATGCTATGTCAGCGTTCCGTCCAAACCGAAAGAAAATAATTTTATTTTTCCGTATTGACCTCTCGTATTTTTTGTGTTATTATTATAGCAGAAATTAACCGTTTGCGCAATATGTGGCGCGCAAATAGGATTATTTTCAGTCAAAAAACGCAAAATGCGCACAATTGCGCTTATTTTTTAACCGATTGAGCAGGTATTTTTATGAAAGACGACAGAATAGACAGTTTAATAAAACTAATAGACAAAAACGGTTTTGCCACGGTAAAATATCTTGCCGCCGTTACGTACACAAGTGAGTCCACCGTAAGACGGCAGTTGACCGAGCTTGAAAATATGGGTCTTATCAAACGCAGTTACGGCGGAGCGGAAATAAAAAAGGATAACCTTAACATTCCCATAGAACTGCGTTTGCAAAAAAATCACCGTGCAAAGGATATTATCGCAAAAAAAGCGTCTTCTCTTGTTTACGATAACCAAACCGTATTTATCGACGGTTCTTCCACCTGTTTGCATATGGGGCAATACCTTATAGGCAAAAACGGACTTACCGTTTACACCTACGGCGTTGAACTTTGCGCAATCCTTGCACAGCACAATATTCCCGTTTACTGTCTTGGGGGAAAATACGACCGTATATCGAAAGTCTTTTCGGGAGAATATGCACTTAAAATGGCACAAAGCATATATTTCGATTCGTTTTTCTTTTCGGGCGGAGGTTTTGCCGACGGAGTTATTACCGATTACAGCGAATCGGAAGCGCACTTGCGCCGCACATTGCTTAATCAGTCAAGAAAAAAATATTTTCTCTGCGACAGCGAGAAATTCGGTACGCGCTCGGCGTATATCCTTTGCAACGAAAAAGATATCGACGGAATAATAACCGAATAATTGTTTCACGTATATTTACGGCAATTTTTTCGCAGTACATATTTAAACCTAACGCCCGTTCTCACGGGCATTTTTTCAGTTTAACAATTTCGCTATTGCTTACGTTGCGGTCTTTATCTGTAAATTCTGTTTTCGCACTCTTTCCGTCAAAAGTAACGGTGTACCACTCGTAACGGGGATTTTCGCCGAATTCCGCCTCGGTTGCCACAATAACCGTGCAGATCTGTCCTTTACCGTCCGATTTTCCGTCTACGGGGATTATCCGTTTTCTGTGATTATGCCCTTTCGGCATTAAATGGGG
>CAZBLS010000112.1:0-3712 GCA_964492705.1 uncultured Oscillospiraceae bacterium
TAGCGCACCGAAATACTTATAATTATATCATATTTTGCAAAAAATGTTAAGTTTAGCGCTTATTCTTAACGGCACATCCAACGCAGTGCACTTAACAAAATGAAGTTGGGATGTTTAAAGCAAGAGATAAATACGGCGTAAAACAAAAAAAGTCCCGAAAGGATGTACAGAAATTACTGCAAGCCTAACGGGGCTGTTCTTATGCTCAAATAGGTTATAAGCAAATTTGAACGGATTTGTTAAAACTGTTCTTTTGCCGTTTAATTATTATTCCATTTACTTTTTGAAAAATGCCACGCCGATAGCACCCGGTCCTACGTGAGTGCCGATAACACTGCCGATTGTGGTATAACGCATTTTTTTCAGGTTTCCGTCCCAAATATGACGGCTGTCTTCGATATACTTTAACAGTAACGCATCGGAAAGACCGCTGTAACCGAGCATAACGGGTTTGTTAAAGTCAACACCGCCTGTTTTTTCGATTTCTTCCACAAGCAGATTATGTCCCATTTTTGAGCCTCTCGCTTTGCCGAGCATTTTGATTTCACCGTCAACAAGCGACAGTACAGGCTTAATATTTAAAACCGAACCTGCAAATGCAACGGAAGCGGAAATTCTGCCACCTTTTTTTAAGTATTCAAGAGTATCTACCAACGCCACAATGACTATGTTTTTCTTTTCTTCTTCCAATTTTTCGGCTATTGACTTGGCATCAAGTCCCTCATCGGCAAGTTTACAGGCAATTTCGGTAAGTATACCGCTACCCAAAGTTACGGAACCGCTGTCGACCACATAGATGTTTTCATAGTCTTTTGATGCAATAACGGCACTTTGATATGTGCCCGAAAGTTTGGAAGAAATCGTAATAACAACGGCACTGTCGCCATTTTCTTTGATTTTGTCAAACTCCTTTATAAAAGCATCGGGTGTGGCTTGACTTGTTGTGGGAAGAATGTCGCTTTCAACCAACATCTCGTAAAACCTTTTGTTGTCGATAGTTACGCCGTCTGTGTATTCCGTATCTCCGAAACGCACGGTAAGGGGAACGGTTTGAACAAGGCTTTTGTATTCCGGCATTAAATCTGCTGTTGAGTCAACTATAATTTTTGTTTTCATATATTTTTCCTTTCATATAGATGCGCTTATTGCTGAATTAACGACATTTGCCCGTTGGTAAAGCGGAAGTTTCGCATACCTCCGCCACTTATTTTATCTGACGGAATTGCTTTTTCAATTGCTTTTATATCCTCATCGGTAAGTGAAATATTCAAAGCGTCAACCGCACTTTGTAAATGCTCGGGGCTTGTCGTGCCTATAAGACTTTGCACGTTATCGTACTTTGCAAGTGACCACGCAAGTGCAAGTTGTGAAAGACCGATGCCTTTTTCATCGGCAATTTCTTTTAGTGCTTTTATCATCGGAAGATTTGTATCACGGTGTTCCGCAGACAGCATACCCCATGTGGCAGCAGGATCTTTTTCTGCATTTTCAAGTACGTTGCCGGCAAAAAGTCCGTGACCTACCGTGCCGAATGCAAGTACCTTTACGCCAAGTTTACGGGCGGTGGCAATAAGTTCCTTTTCGATACTGCGGTCAATAAGCGAATAGGACATTTCAACTGTGTGTATCGGGTGCACTTTGCAAGCACGGCGAAGTGTTTCGGCATCTACCATAGAAAGTCCTATATGACGAACGTAACCCGATTCCACTAATCTTGATATTTCGCCTACAACGTCTTCAACGGGAATTTCGGTATCCTGACGGGCAGGCTGATACAGATCAACGTAATCCATACCGAGACGGGACAGGGAATAGGCAAGATGACTTTTAACATTAAATGGGTTGTTATCAAGTCCGTAAATTCCACCGCCTGTTTTAGGCAGTATACCAAACTTTACCGAAAGAAAAAACTTGTCTCTGGGCACGTTTTTCAAAGCCTCGCCCACGATCATTTCACTTTCGCCTGATCTGTAAAATTCGCCGGTGTTAAACAGTGTAATACCGCAATCAAGTGCTTTGCGTATTGTTTTTGTTGAGTTTTCGGGATTACGGCGGTTGGACATTCCCATACAGCCGAGGCCCAATCGGTTAATATTTATCATAGTGTTTCTCCAAGCGAAACGGTTATTTTGCATATTCCGTTCTTATACGGTTCTCGGGTATACTGCGGATTTCATATTTGCCGTCAAAATGCCCGAGTGCTATTGCACAGCAGGGTGTCATACCGTCGGGTACTTTTAACTCCTTTACAAGTTCGGCATTTCCCTTTAAAACACCGACAGCACCCCAAATATGACAGGCACCGACACCCATATCTGTTGCGGAAAGTGCCATATTTTGCACAAGTATTGCGGCGTTTGAATAATTTACGTTGCCGTCACCTTCGGACGAAACCAAAATAACGGTTGGCGCACCGTAAAACGGGTGTATATCGGGGTTGCCGACTGCGTCTGCCATATACTGTTCCCATTTTCGAAGCAAATCTTTGTTTGTTACAACTGTCATACTTAAACTGTCGTACATCGCTCTTCCTACGGGTGCGGCATATGCGGATTTAAGTATTTCCGAAAGTTCACGTTCGCTGACGGCTTTGCCGTTAAAGTTGCGTACGGATCTTCTGCTGTAAAGGGCATTTAAAGTATTCATAAATTTTCTCCTTTTTAAATTTTGAACAATTTTTCCGCATTTTTATATGCAATCAATTCTTTGTCGGTGCCACTGATCGGTGCGTTTTCTATAAACGGAAGCGCACCCTCGTTGCTTATAAAGGGACAGTCCACCGAATGAATAATGCGCTCTGATCCCAATACTTCAACGCAGAATTTAAGTTGCGGATAATCAAAAATACCGCTCGGTGTAACGTACACGTTTTCCTTAAAGGTATCGGTCACGGTGCGGTTTAATTTTGTTACCGACTGTGGCATGGATTGGTCGATCCTTGATAAAAAGAACGGTAACATTTCGCCCCAATGCCCCGCAATAAATTGCAATTTGGGAAACATATCAAATCGTCCTGCCAAAATCGTGCGAAGTATTTGAATTCCTGCCTCGTTATGCCAGCCCCAGCCATGAAGAGAAAGCCTTGCACTTACTTCTTCACCGAGTCCGCCGTAGTACGGTTTTTGTACGGTATTAAGCGGTGCGGCAGGGTGTATGTAGATAGGCAATTCAAGTTCGGAACATACTTCCAAAACAGGTATAAACCGTTTGTCGTCAAGAAAAGCATCTCCGCCGGTTGCTCTGCCACTTAATATTACTCCGTTAAATCCTAACTTTTTAATACGCTCGGCTTCTTTTAACGAACCGTCTGTATCGGACCACGGTAACAGTGCAAATGCACCGTATCGGTCCGGATGTTTTTTTACGGTATCGGATAAAAAATCGTTTGTTTCCATCACTATTTGCGTTGCTTCGCCCTTTGGCAACAACTGTGATTTTGACGGGCAAGATAATATCTGTACCGAAATTCCGTTTTTATCCATATCGGCAATACGTCTGCGGTCGGTATCGCCGAAAAGAACGGGATCAGCCTCATAAGGACGTCCTTTGATGTGTGCAGCCGACATATACGGAGCATCTTTTAAAGAGTATTTTGCAAGATAGCGGTCAATGGGTGCGCCCGAAATATGTTCTTCCGCAGTTATAATTCTCATAGTATCGGCTCTCCGTCTATCCAAATTTGTTTTATCTTTACAGTATCGGTTATTTCTTT
>CAZBLS010000113.1:0-3689 GCA_964492705.1 uncultured Oscillospiraceae bacterium
AAAGACTTCCGCCTACGAAGTTTTGCGTCGACACACTTCTGCCCCAAGGACTCTGTATCCTCGGCGGTTCACCTAAGGTAGGCAAGTCGTGGCTGGTGCTTGATCTGTGCGTCCACATCGCCCAAGGATCGCCCTTGTGGGGACTTGATGTGACCAAAGGAGAAGTGCTCTACCTCTGCCTTGAAGACAGCGAGAGGCGGATCCAAGAGCGTCTGAACACCGTCACGGACAGCGTTCCCGAGGGGATGTATTTTGCAACGGGTTGCACCTCGATCGAAAGCGGAGTTTGCGATTGGCTCCGTCAGTTCAAGCGGCAACGCCCTGCACTCTCTTTGGTCGCTGTTGACACCTTTCAGCTTATCCGCACACCCACGCTCGATGTCTCATACGGCGGCGACTACGCCGAGCTTCGTGTGCTCAAAGAGTTGGCGGACGAGCTTGGCATCTGCCTTTTACTCGTTCACCATTTGCGGAAGATGAATGACCGAGATCCCGTCAACAAGCTCTCGGGCAGTACTGGCATTTCGGGTGCGGTAGATGCTGTTTTCGTTTTGGACAAGAACGAAAGGACAGGACGACTTGCCACGCTCTACGCCTCGGGGCGTGATATCCGTGACCGAAAGATACAGCTGGAGCATGACACGGACACTTGTGCATGGAAACTTATTTCCGACAGCCTGACTATGCCCGAAACGGTGCTTCCAAAGGAATTGATATCGCTGTATTATTTTATGACGGATACAAATGAATTTGTGGGGAGCAACACAGAGCTGGCATCTCATCTTGGCAAAGATATCAATCCCAAGGGACTTAAGCAAATGATGAACCGCTACCGGTATCAGCTGGAAGACCTCGGTGTTTTCTTTGAGAGCAAGCGAAGCAACGGGCAAAAGTACGTTGTGATCAAATACCGTCCGACCTCTGACGGTGCCTCAAGTGTCTCAAGTGACTCTGTTTCTTCTGCTCTTAAATCTTTCGTCCCTATCGTCCCTTGCGTTCCTGCGGAAGAGATTGGATAATGAGCGGTTTTATTGCGAGTTTCGCCTTTGTATTACGACCGCCCGTTTGGGCAGCCGCAAAGGCATCGGGCTATGCCCATACCCCTACAAAATAAAAAAAGAAAGAAGGTCTTAAATGCAAGAAAAAACAAAAAACTTGATCATCGCTTTCAGAGTCACACCCGAGGAAAAAGCGTGGATCGAAGAACAATCATACGGCAATTACCGCCGTGTCAGTGACTTTGTTCGTGACTGTATCTTCAAAAAGAAGATCGTAAACATCAAAGGTGCGGACGATATTGCACGGGAGCTTCAACGCATCGGCAACAATCTCAACCAGCTCACAAGAGCCGTCAATGCAGGATATGCCCAAGTCGTTGACCTGACGGAAACCAAAGAGGAGGTGGGAAAGCTGTGGCGATCGTTAAATTCATTACTTCGGGATGCCCGATGAACAACATCTTTCCTTATGTGATGAACTCCGACAAGACGGAAAACGGTACGCTGGTTTCGGGTATCAACTGCTCTCCCGAGAGCGCACTTGAAGAATTCCGCTTTGTAAAAAACAAATTCGGCAAGACAGACGGCAGACAGTATTATCATATCGTTCAATCATTCAGCCCCGATGATGACCTTGATGCCGAAACCGCACACGAGCTCGGTATGCGGTTTGCGGAGTTCTTTCCCGGCTATCAGATCATCGTTGCCACGCATTGCGACAAGGGACACCTGCACAATCACCTTGTTATGAACTCAGTGAATATGGAAAACGGCAAAAAGTTTCACCAATCCGCCGATGAGCTTGTCCATGTGAAAGAATATTCCAATCGCCTCTGCCGTGAGTTCGGACTATCCGAGACCGAGGCGAGATCCTCGCTCGGAGCAATGCCGAAGTGGAAACAACTGCTCCGGAACAAAGCCTATTCGGTAGCAAACCGCACACGCTCCAAAGAAGAATTTATTTTTGAGATGAAGATGCACGGATACAACGTCGAATGGAAAGACAAGCATAAGTATATCACCTTCACCACGCCCGACGGTCATAAATGCCGTGACAACAAGCTCTTTGCCGAGCAACTTCTGCGACAAAATCTTGAAATATACTTTGCTCTCGGCGGCTGTGACTCGGCACTTGCGGAGCAGTATAAAAAGTATGAAAATCAACTTCACCCCAATCACAGCTACACCGTCGGCAACAGACTGTTCGATCTTCTCAAAAATCTGCTTGAAAGCATTCCGTATGAAGAAAGATTCACACCGCCTGTGGATGACCGTCAGCTTGACAAAATGACCGTGATGATGCTGGAAATGATGGGAATCAAGGTCGAACCGAAGGCACTTTTTCATTACAGTGCCAACAATGAACAGGAAAACAAACACGGATTTTATATGTAACGAAAGGAAAATGAATGACAAATAATAATATTTTTTGTAATTACCCCGATGCAATGACGCTTACACAGTTTGCCGAATGCTTGAACATCAGCACCAAGCTCGCCTCACGGCTCGTGCATGAGAAAAAGGTCTTTGCCAAAAAAGTCGGACGAGAATATCGCATCTCAAAAAGTTCCGTGGTGGATTTTGTCTGCGGAAAGAAAAAACGCAAAAAAGAAAGTTGTGTTGTAAGTGTAACTTCGAACCCACAGCACTGGACTTTGGACACTTCGTGTGATATTGTGTGTGGTGCAAAAATCAAAAAGGAGGTAGGTTGAATGACAAACACTTACACAAAAGACATCTCCGGCAGCGTTCAGGAAAAGCGAGGCAAGCTCTATCTGGTCGTCAGCTATAAGGACTCGGTCACGCAAAAGCGTAAGACAAAATGGATGGCGCTGGGGCTTCCCGTAGACGCTCCCAAGTCGGCAGTCAGCAAAGCCGAACGGGAGGCAAAGAACAAATTCGAACACGAATACAGACGCTTTCTCGAAGGATATGACGACCCTAAAAAATATCCTCTTCTGCAATTTCTTAACGACTGGCTCGATAACGTACACATCCGCAGGATCCAAGAGTCCACATATAACGGCTACAAGAGCAGAGTGGGCGGCAAGATGAAGAAATACTTCGGAGAGAAGATCACGCTTGCCGATTGCAAGCCGAGGCTGATATACGGCTTCTATGAGTATCTGAGAGAGGACGGCGACGGCGAACAGACGGTGCTTCACTACCATAATCTGCTCCACACCGCCTTTGAATATGCGATCCGGCGTGAGATACTCGAATACAATCCCATGGACAGGGTGGAGCGACCTCAGGTAAAAAAGTTCGTCGGTGACTTCTACTCCGTGGACGAGGTCAAAGAACTTCTTGAGTGCGCCAAGGACGATGTTATTTATATCCCCATCGTCCTTGCCGTCTACTGCGGTCTGCGAAGAAGCGAAGCCTTGGGGCTCTCATGGAGCAACATCGACTTCGAAAAGGACAAGATATTCATCGGGCAGAAGCTGCTGGATGTCGTCCGCAACGGCAAAACGGAGCAGATCGTCAGCGATGAAATGAAGACCGAAAGCTCACGCCGAAGTTTCAAAATGATCCCCGAGGTCAAGGAGATCCTGCTCGCACACAAGGAAAAGCAAGAGTTATATCGCCGACAGTTCCGCAAAGCATATTCAAAAAAGAACCTCGATATGGTCTGCGTCGATCCCTTGGGTGAGCTGATCAAGCCGAGCTATGTGACCGCACATTTTCCCG
>CAZBLS010000114.1:0-3621 GCA_964492705.1 uncultured Oscillospiraceae bacterium
CGGAAACGTTGTAAACGTAGGTCAAACACCCGTAAAAGCATTGGGCGTTACCGATCAGCACAGTCAGGTTCAGCTTTATACCGAGGGACCCTTTGATAAAGTAATTACCGTGCTTGCAGTTGATTCTTACCGTACGGAAGTTAAAATTCCCAACGGTTGCGAGGATATTCCGGCAGTAAACTTCCTTTGCGGTCATACAATGAACGAACTTATCACCGCAGAGCGCACCGCTACTGAATATGCACTGCTTAAAAGCGGTCATCTTAACCATACGGTTACACTGCCTGTTGTAAACGAGTTTACTATCGGTGAACTTATGTATTTCTTTGAACTTGAAACCGCTTATTGCGGGGCTATGCTCAATATCAATACTTTCGATCAGCCCGGCGTAGAAGAGGGAAAAAATGCAACTTACGCACTTTTGGGTCGACCGGGATATGAGGAGAAAAAGGCAGAACTTGACGGCAGACCGGAAAAATGTGAAAAATACATTATTTAACGGAGAGTAAAAATGGAAATATCACTAGATACGGTTATTAAGATCTTGCGAAAATATGCGGTGCTTATTACAGTAATCGCTATCCTATGTGCGATAGGCGCATACGGTGTGAGCGCTTATTTGGTAAAACCGGTATATCAGGCAAAGGCGCAGATAAATATAGTTCCTTATCAAATAGATGAAAAAGAGGGTTCGCAAAATCTTTCGGGCAACAGCACGGGGTGGTCATTGGCACTGCGTGCTACCGAAACCTGCGGAGGAATATTAAAGTCAAACGATTATACGGCGGCAATAAAGGGCGCACTTAATTTAAGTTACGAACCGAAGATTGCGTTTTCCTACGATGATGGCACTACAACGCTTATAACGCTTATCGTTACGGACGAAAGTCCCGAAATGGCGTATGAAATCGCTATGACGGCTGTAAACGGCGCATCGGAGTGGATAAAACAAAAAACGTCGTCGACTATTTCTTCAACAGTGTCGGATTATCCCGAACTTCCCAAAGAACCTTATTCGCCTAATCCCGTAAAAAATGCATTTTTTGCGGCGCTTGCAGGTGCAATAGTGATATTCGCTCTTGAAATTATGCGTGAACTGCTTGGTACAAAAGTTAAAAACGAGGGCGAACTTGCAAAGAGATATCCCGATATTCCCGTGCTTGCATCGGTGCCGGATTTCGATGCAAATGTAAAAATGCACGTATACTCGGCAAGAGGAGGAAGAGAAAATGGCTAAAAACAGCGCAAACAATGGCTTTTTTGCGGTTGAAGCATACAAAAACGCAAGAACCAATATTTCTCTTTCGGTAATAAAAAAGGGATGTAAGCGCATTGTTTTTACAAGTGCTCTTCCCAGCGAGGGCAAAACTACCGCTTCCTGCAATACTGCGGCGGCGTTTTCAAAACAGGTAAATACAAAAGTCTTGCTTATAGACTGCGATTTGCGCAAACCTGCGGTTTCAAAATTTTTCCGCATAAGCAATACTCCCGGAGTTACCAACTATTTAAGCGGTATGTGCGACCTTGACAGCATTATCAAAAAGATACCCAATACCGAACTTTCGGTTATTACTGCCGGTATTATACCGCCTAATCCCTCGGAACTGCTTGACAGCGATGCATTTTCCGCAATGCTTGACGAACTGTCTTTGCGGTTTGACTATATAGTAATCGATACTTCGCCCATAAACGTGGTGCTTGATGCACTTCCCGTTATTAAACTTTGCGACGGAACAGTGCTTTGCGCTTTTGAGAATAAATCCAATTATCAGGAACTCGATAAGGCAGTTGAGACCCTTAAAAGAGTTGATGGTCATATTTTGGGATTTGTTCTTAACGGAAGTAAAATATCTGGCAAAGGCAAGTATTATTCTTACTGATGAATGCTGATATTCACACCCATATATTGCCCCAAATCGATGACGGAGCAAGAAATGTGCAGGAAAGTGCAAAAATACTGCTTGATTTAAAACAGCAGGGGATTACCCACGTTTGTTTTACACCTCATTATGACCCGAGGTCTTGCTCAATGGAAGAATTTGTGCAAAAAAGGCAGGATGCCTATGATAAGATCAAAGGTATATGCGATGAAGTGGGTATAAAAGGTTACTTGGCGGCGGAAGTAAAACTGTACAGGAGCATATTCAATTACGGCGATATAAGCCCTTTATGCGTGGAGGGCACAAAATATTTGCTTACCGAAATGCCCTTTGAAAACTACGGCGAAGACTTTATATTTGATCTGCTTTATAAGTTGCAGTCGGATTACTCGGTAATTCCCGTTATCGTGCATCCCGAACGCTATAAGAAGTTGTATAATACAAAGTTTTTAGGCAAGGTCTGCGGTGCGGACTGCTTGGTTCAGGCTGATATAAGTGCGCTTAACGGTTTCTTTAAGAAAAATAGGACGGTTAAGTTTATCGACAGGGATTTGGTGCATTTTATTGCAAGTGATTGCCATAATACGTCTTCTCGTGCTCCGAAATTTGCGAAAGCAAGAAGGGTGCTGGGGGAGAAACGCTTCCTTAAACTGATGCGTGCAAGCGAAAAAATCATATCGGATAAAAATTAAAGGGTTCAAAAAGAGAACCCTTTTTTATTTGCCGAACTTGACACGTAAGAAAACCTGTGATATACTGAAAACGTATTTTTATTTGGGGGTAAATTATGGACAGGACAAAAGAGTTTACACAAAAAGATATAGACGAAAACAAAGATATAGCGTGGCTTGCGTATTTCGGCATTCTTTTTACGGTTCCCATTTTATCCGAATCGAAGTATGCCCATTTTCACGGCAAACAGGGGATGATACTGTTTATCGATGAAATTATTATGGGTGTATTCATTTTCGTGTGCCATATACTTGCATCTTATGAGATAATGCCGTGGATCTTTCGCCCCCTCAGGACGGTTTTGTGCATTATGTTTTTTGTCGGTATGATATTTTATGTATGCTACGGCGTGATAAATGTGGTAAAAGGCAAGGCAAAGGAACTGCCTTTAATAGGGAAAAATTCAAAATAGTTTTTTTAATTGCTTTGTTAAACCGTAACAAAGCAATTTTTACATAAAAGTAAGCAAAATAGACTATTTACTTTTGGGATAAAAGAAGATATAATATTTTAAAATCCCTTTTAAGGAGAAAAATATGAAAAGTTATTTTTGTGGCGGACAGGCGATGTTCCGCGTATATAGCAAGGAAATTTGCGATAAATTGGAATTCAGTGCAGGGCTGAAAGACAAAAATATTTATACCCGTGAAGATGTTTTGCAGGGTAAAATAAAGGATGCGGATATAATATTTTCCACTTGGGGGATGCCTGTGCTCAGCGAAGAAGAAATAGAAGAAAATTTGCCTAACCTTAAATGCATTTTTTATGGTGCAGGTTCGGTGCAGTATTTTGCAAGACCTTTTTTAAAAAGAGGCGTGCGAATATTCTCTTCTTGGGGCGCAAATGCAGTTCCCGTTACGGAATATACCGAAGCACAGATAGTTTTGGCAACAAAGGGATTTTTCCTTGCTTGCCGTAGGAGCAGATCCTTTGAGGGCAGAAATAAAGCAAAAGAATATTTTTCGTCAATGCCGGGCAATTTTAATACAAACGTAGGTATAATCGGTGC
>CAZBLS010000115.1:0-3597 GCA_964492705.1 uncultured Oscillospiraceae bacterium
CAGATGTATAAAGCCCGTCAATATCCGAAAGCAAAACAAGCAAATCCGCTTTTACCGTCTTTGCCACTATTGCGCCGAGCGTGTCGTTATCGCCCACTTCTATTTCTTCCGTCGCAACGGTATCATTTTCGTTTATTACGGGAATAGCGCCCAATTCCAACAGTTTCGAAAGCGTATTGCTGAAATTCAAGTGCCGTTCTTCATTTTCCAAATCGGCGCCCGTTATCAGCAACTGTGCAACCGTATGGTTATACTCGCCGAAAATTCTGTCATAGGCATACATAAGTTCGCACTGACCGACTGCCGCTGCCGCCTGCCTGCCGGGAATATCTTCGGGACGTTTGCTGAGCCCCAACTTGCCCACACCCATTGCTATTGCGCCAGAAGAAACCATTATGACTTCGTGCCCCGCATTTTTTATATCGCTTATAACTTTGCAGAGTTCTTCCACTCTGCGTATATTCATATGCCCCGTTTTATAAACAAGGGTACTTGTACCTATTTTTACGACTACTCGCATAAAAGTCCCGTGCCTTTCGTATAAATATTTAAAATTATACCACAACGCTCCGTATCCGTCAAGGTTTGCTTGCAAATTTATTCATTACACCTGCATATTTTCACGCTTAACATAACTATACTGCAATTCGAATTTTTCGGTATAAAAAAAGAAATACCGTTACAGTATTTCTTTCTTCTTACTTTCAACACGGTTTCTGATAAGCGTAATTGTAGCCGAAACTATAACAAGGCATTCACTGATTGCGGCTGTATACGAGGGTTTGCCCGGAATTGCGAAGCAATGGTTTATAAGCATAAACACAGATATTATAAACTGAAAATATACCGTATATTTGGGATTTCTCTGCCAAAAACTTACCACCGCCACAAAAGAACCCAACATCGGGAATATTGAGATCCAACTTTTCCAAGTTACACAGGTACTTCCGAGCGCCAAGCAAACAAATATCACAAGCCACCATTTCGGCGAGGTTTTTTCTTTTTTTTCGTAGTGGGCAAAAACAAAGGAACGGAATATGGCAATAAGTGAAATTGCCATACTTGTAAAGTTTCCTATAAGTATATACTGTATAACCCACATACAGTCGGTAACTATCTTATTTATAAGCATTGCCTTGTGGGTGCGCTGTTGCATAATAAAGATACCTGTTATTATGCCGAATGCACCCGCAACCTGCGAAAGCAAGTACATAATGTCTAAATTTTCAAACATAGAATTTTCTCCTTGCAAAAATCCTTTACATTATACACTATTCGCCACTTTTGCGCAAGTTTTTTCTCTCAATATTTCATTCAAATTTCAGTTTGTTTCTTTGTGCCTGCTTTAAAAACAAATATGCAAAAGCGGAAGTCAGAACTTCGGCAATGGGTAACATCCGCCATACGGTATCAAGCACATTGGGCGATTTTACAAACATAATTGCCGTGGGGAACACAAATACCTCCAACCGCAAAAGTGAAATAATAAGCGTTTTGCCTGCATATCTGTAACGAAAATACTGTCAACAACGTTATAGAGTGCCTGTAAAACCATCGAAATTATCATAGGCAATCCCATTTCCAAACAAGTTTTTAAGTTATTCCTCCGCCATTTTGTTCTGTTTAACTTTTTTCCGTTTTATCCTCATAAAAAACAAAAAAGGTGCAAGTCCTACGGTCGGACTTACACCTTATCGGCTACTCACCTTTTTTATTATTTTTTAGTTTTTTGTCAAAAATTCAGCAAAAATCAAATTCTTCTTTTTTGCCTGAGATTTCTGTTAAATTCGCCCACATATGCAACCGTACGGTTATCTATGTGTATTACCCCGTCTTTTTCATACCTGTCGAAAAGATTGTTGAGTTCCGCAAGATACTCTCCGTAAAGAGTGTCATTTTGCCGTAAAGAATATGAACTTGACAAACTCCGTTTAATAAAATTTTCTCTTGTAAAATACAGCGGATGCTCAAACTCAGCAACTTCACACCCGTCACGGAAAAAGTTTTTTATATTCTCTTCCGTTATTCCGTTTGAGAAGCCGTTAAACTCGGGACAGTATTTTTTAAATACCGCTTGCCACTCTCTGTTAACTTTCCCGTCTTCCCGAACGTTCCAAATCAGAATAATTTTTCCGTGATTTTTTATTATCCGCTCGCACTCTTTTTTAAACCTTTCTCTGTCAAACCAATGAAACGCCTGCGCAACCGTAACCGTTTCAACGGAATTACTTAAAAGCGTTGTGTTTTCCGCCGTCCCGTCAACCGAATGAAACAGAGGATTTTTCCCTAATCTCCGCACCGCCTCACTGCGCATATCACCGTTAGGTTCTACCGCAAATACCTCTATATTCCTTTTAAGCAGTTGCTCTGCGAACTTTCCCGTGCCCGAGCCGATATCCGCAACGGTATTCCCCACAAAAGAGTTTTTAAAAAGATATTCCGTAAGTTCCTCGGGATAATCGGGACGGCTTGCTGAATAATCCTGCGCCCGTCCGTCAAACTTAATGTAGCTGTCCATTTAAATTTGACCGTTTACTCAAAAACAACACTTTTCTTTTTGCCGTTTTTGTTTTTGGGATATTCTCTTATGCGAATAACGTAATCAAGATTCACAGCCTCCGCTTTTCCGTCCTTTTCCAATAAAACGGCACTGTCGCTTACTTCCTTTATAACGCCGTCGTACTGATGACTTCCGTCAAAAGAAGACAGTATACAATCTTTACCTATAAATTTCTTTGCAAGTTCTCTCATTTCACTTCCGACCTTTCTCTTTTTGAGCATTTGCTTTGCTACAACCGACTTGCGGTTTTTAAGAATAATAAATATAACTATCCACAGGAAGATCAGTACTCCGTACATTGAATATTTCATACAACCGCCTCCGTTAATGTAAGGGATGTTTTTTGAATACAAACAAATACTCGTGTGCTATAAGCAAAAAGTTATATTTCGCACTATTTGTTTTCCAATAACCTGTTGCTTTGCAGTTGTGCTGTTCCTTGATAATCAATTCTTTAAGTGTAAATCCCACATCTTGAAATATTTTCATAACATCAAATGACATAGGAACCATACACCCTTTGTGTCGTGCATCCCCCATGAGCACAGCGCAGAACTTGTCATCTTTCAAAACCCGATAACTTTCCTGCGCAACCTTTTTCATTTCTTCAAGAAAATCCTTTACTTTAAGTTGAGACAAGTCTCCATCAATACCATCGCTGTATTTAATAATATCCGCATAAGGCGGATGCGTGCATATTAAATCTATACTTTGGCTTGGCACGAAGTCAAGTTTCCGCGCATCCCCTTTACGCAGATACACCTTTCCGTTTGCCCCCTCGTGTTCAAAATCAATTTTCTCTTTGCATCTTTCAAGTGCCACATCATTGATATCTACACCGATAATATTTCGATTTAAAAGCTTTGCTTCAACAAGAGTAGTTCCGCCACCTGCAAATTGATCAAGAACCAAATCGTTTTCTTTTGAATAACGAATCAAAATATTTCGTGGAATGTATGGTGACCAATTACCACGCCATTTTGCATCGTGTGTTGCCCAATCGCCACGCTTTGGAAAAGACCAATGTGTAGTCATTT
>CAZBLS010000116.1:0-3587 GCA_964492705.1 uncultured Oscillospiraceae bacterium
CGCCGCCGGTGGCCCAGGACCGCCCGTCACCGAAAGCCCCATGACATCCAAAATATCGGCAACACTCTCACCCATAGTGGGGGTGGGGGCAAGTGAAAGATCGACTATACCGAACTGCGCATTTAAATCGTTTGCCGCACGGGTGGCAACAAGTTGTCCCATACGGGTAATTTTAAATGCGGTCTTCTTTATTTCTTCCGCCAATTCGCCCAACGTGGCATCTGGCATTTTTTCAAGAGCGCATTTTACAACACCCGGTCCGCTGACACCTACGTTAATGACGCAGTCACCTTCGCCTGCTCCTAAAAATGCACCTGCCATAAAGGGATTGTCTTCAACGGCGTTGCAGAATACCACGAGTTTTGCGCATCCTATCGAGCCGTTATCGGCTGTGCGCAGAGCGGTTGTACGGATGATTTCGCCCATTTTTTTAACCGCATCCATATTTATTCCGGCACGTGTAGAACCTACGTTTACGGAAGAACAGATATGTTCGGTGGTTGCAAGTGCTTCGGGAATACTGTTTATAACCGCTTCGTCACCGGGGGTAATTCCCTTGTGCACGAGGGCGGAAAATCCGCCTAAAAAGTTTACGCCGACCTGTGTTGCGGCTTTTTCAAGCGTCTGTGCAAAGCATACCGCATCATTTGTACGTGAAGCGGAAGCAATATGGGCGATAGGTGTTACCGAAATACGCTTATTTACTATGGGAATGCCTAAATTTTGTTCGATTTTTTCGCACTTTTCAACCAAATGCTCTGCTTTTGAACATATTTTGTCGTAAATACGGGTACAGGCTTTGCTTTTGTCGCTGTCGGCGCAATCGTACAGGGAAATACCCATTGTTACGGTACGCACGTCAAGATGCTGATTGTCAAGCATCTGTATGGTTTCGTTTACTTCTTTGAAATTTATCATACCGTTTCTCCGTCAGATCCTGTGCATGGAATTGAAGATGTCTTCGCTTTGTACGCGAACAGACAGGTCACCGTCCAATGAAGAGAGGTTTTCCTGCAACTGTGCAACGGAAATATCACTGTTTGAAAGGTCGATAAACATTACCATTGAAAAATAGTCGTGCAGAATAGTTTGCGTGATGTCAAGAATGTTCACGTTGCGCTTTGCAAGTTCACAACTTACGTCGGCAATAATGCCTACTCTGTCACTTCCGAGTACGGTTAAAAATGCTTTCATATTATTCTCCTTTATGTATAAGTATAATTCGGCACTTATCTTTAAGTTTATTTTGGAGTACGGGAATAAAACCGTTATCTCTGTCGTATTTGCCCGGAACCCCGAAAAATGCTGTGTCTATTTTATTTTCGTCCACAAAATCGCAGATAGTGGAGATAACGTCGTCGGAGTGTATTACCGTCATATCCGCACCTGCTTTTTGAGATACGGTATAGAGATATTCAAGGGCGGAAGAATCGTCATTGCATCCCATAAAAGAATGCCCTTTTTTTGCCACGTGCAGTACAAAAAGGCTGTCATCCGCTTCTTTTACGGCGAAAGCCGAATTTATTAACTGCTCACAGGTGTTTTGCAGCGTGACACAGACCATTATTTTGCTCAATTTGTAAGTTCCTCAATTCCGATAATTACGTTGCGGTGGGTAGTAAATAAGTATTCGGTTTCCTTTTTTAAACGGGGACGGTCAAGGGCACGGACCAGATAGAGCGTGCGTATGTATGTTTCGCCGTCATCGGATGTATATTCTGCATTGACACGCACAAGGGGAACTCCGTTTTCTTCGGTTTCACCGTCTAATCCTTTAAAAACAAATCTGTCTTTTTGGGAAAGTCCCGTTAAAATTTCACGGTATAGCCTGTTGTGTTTTAATTTTGAAAACAGAAACAGAAAAAAGTACGCACTGCAAACTATAACGGCTGAAATACCGCAAATTACCGATACGTAAAGTTTATCCGAGTAAAAGGAAAGTATATACCCTGCGGTCGCAAGTGCAAGAAGCAGAATAAATCCGCACAGAAATAAATTAAGACTTTTTTTTGCCTGTGATACTGTTTTGCTGTTGATAAGTTCCATATATCCACCTAAAAAGTTTTCTTATACTATTATATCAAAAAACATAAAAATACGCTATCGGATTTTTATGTTTAAGCAAAATAAGAAAGCCTGTATTTCAAGGCTTTCTTAAAAAATCAGGTTGCTTCGGAAAGAACTATGTCGATTGAGATGGGAGTTGAAGAATAATTTACCGACCATCCCGTAAGCGTTGCACGGTAAACGGTAAGCGTAACCGTATCACCGGGTCTTTTTGAAAGTATATATGAAGAATAATCCGACATAGAAGTTATGTTTTTGCCGTCGATTGCGGTTATAATATCGTACTTTTTAAGCCCTGCCTGATTTTCTTCTTCGCCCGTAACGGCAGTTACACAAAGACCGTTGGGAAGCGAATACATATTGTTTACTCTGAATACACTGCTTGCAAGGGCAAGTGAAACGTTAAGCGTGGCTCTGTTTTTAACGTGACCGTACTGCATAAGATCGTCAATAATAGGAGCGGCTTCGTCATAAGTTATTGCAAAACCCATACTTTCGTATCCGCTGGCGACTATTTTTGAGGAAGTTATGCCTATAACGTGACCGTAAAGGTCAACAAGGGGACCGCCGCTGTTGCCGGGGTTGATTGCGGTATCGGTTTGTATGCAGTGCATAACGTAGCCTGTATCTTCGTCCTGAATGGAGCGGTCAACTGCCGAAATAATGCCTTTTGTAACGGACGAGAAAAATTCTATACCGCCGGGGTTTCCGATTGCAAGAACGGTGTCGGCTACCGTGCAATTTTTAACGGAAGTAAAGGATGCGGCCTGTAATGAAAGACCGGTGGGGTCTATTTTCAAAAGTGCAAGGTCGGTAACGGAATCCGAACCTACGACTGTTGCATCGCAAATAGTGCCGTTATTGAGTACTACCTGTACCGATGTGGCTTCCGCAATAACGTGAGCGTTGGTGATAATATATCCGTCGCTTCTGCTTATGATACCGCTTCCTTGGCTGTAAAGGGAAGATGAATCGGTACTGCCGAACATATTGCTTGATTTATAGCACTGTATGCATACTACGCTGGGAATTACTTTTGCCGCCACCTGTTGAGGAGTTAAAAGTTCGCCCTCGACCAAAGTGGGAGTGGGGGTGGGTTCAACCTGTACCACACTGCCGAAAGCACTGCCTGAATTATTCCCCTCTGAGGCAGACGGGGTTGCCGAATTTGAAGGCGAGTTTATTGCAGTGCCCGTATTTTCGCCGGAAGAACGGGTGATAAGTGCCCAACCGCTGATACCTGCCGCAGCGGCTGATATGCACAGCAGAACGGCAATTATTGCAATAAATACGCCGTTGCCGTGGCTCTTTCTTTTGGGCGCACCCATATTTGTATTGTAAGTATTACCTTGATTGTTAAATCCCGAATTGGGGTTGTAAGTGTACCGTATGTCCGAATATCCTCCGTTGTTTTGATGCATATTTTCACTGTTCTGCTCAAAATTGTTTTCGCCGTTTTCGTACACAGTAGATCCCTCTTTCTGTTTTTTATTACATCTTATATTATAATAGGTTAATAT
>CAZBLS010000117.1:0-3531 GCA_964492705.1 uncultured Oscillospiraceae bacterium
CCCGAAGGTCGTGTGGTTCAAGTCCCGCCTCCGCAACCAAAAATCCCGTTCTCATAAGAGAATGGGATTTTACTTTTTTGATTTTCGATAATTTGAAAGTTCGGGGGATATAAAATCAAATGCAGATTGCGTAACAGCGTTTTTGGGGTGCTTCCGTATATATTAAATACTTAAAATATGATTTTATTTTACCGGAAATTATTATTAAACGGTATAGTTTATCCTATGCCGTTTTTTATTACAAATCGGTTTTGTTGATGCTTAAATTCGTTGCTGAAACAATGAAAAAGTGATATAATATACCGATATAAAGAAATTCAAGGTGAGAATTATGAGGTACAAGCAGAATTTACATATTCATTCAACCTACGGCGACGGCAAAGATACACCGAAAGAAATGATAGAAAAAGCCATCGAAAGAAAGTTTGACTCTATTGGGTTTTCTGAACATTCCTATATGAGTTTTTCTTCCTACCCGTATCAAATGAACCCCGATAAAACCGAAATCTACAAGGGCGAAATAAGGGAACTTAAAGAGCAATACAGGGACAAAATAGATATCTTTTGCGGTTTGGAGTTGGAGTTTTATTCCGATGTGGATACCGAAGATTTCGATTATGTTATAGGTTCGGTTCACTATCTTGACTTTGACGGTAAAATTCTTCCCTTTGACCGCAGTTTTGAGGAAACAAAAGCGTATATTGAAAATAATTTCGGCGGAAACGGAATGGCGTTTGCGGAAAAATACTTTGAAACCGTTGCCCGTTTGCCCGAAAAACATCCCGATATTATCGGACATTTTGACCTTTTGGCGAAAAATAACGAAAAGAAAGTTTTTTTTGATTCCGATTCGAAAAAATATCTTGATTTAGGTTGCGAAGCCATACGTTCACTGAAAGGTAAAATTCCGTTATTTGAAGTAAATACAGGGGCGATTTCCCGCGGATACAGGACAACGCCGTATCCGCAAAAGGAATTTTTAAAAGAATTTAACCGCTTGGGATTCGGTGCGGTTATTACATCCGATTGCCACGATAGGAATTTTATAGATTGTTCCTTTAAAGAAGCGGAACTTTTACTTAAAAGCGCAGGTTTTAGGACAAAGTGGATACTTACCGACGGCGGATTTAAAGAGGTCGAATTATGAATGTTATAACGGTCATTGTTTTGGTATTTTCTTTGCTGGGTGCTGTTGATTGGCTTTTGGGTAACCGATTCGGCATCGGAAAAGAGTTTGAAAAAGGATTTTCCCTTTTTGCTTCAATGGTACTGTCAATGCTCGGTATGATAGTAATTTCACCTGCAATCGGCGTTTGGCTGACACCGTTTTTCGACAAATTTTATGACCTTTTCGGCATAGATCCGTCGGTAATTCCGGCATCCCTTTTTGCAAACGATATGGGCGGAATGCAACTTGCCCAAACGGTATGCAAGGACGATAATATAGGGCTTTTCAATGCCTTTGTAACTTCTTCGATGATGGGATGCGTTATATCCTTTACAATTCCTTTTTCACTCAGTATCGTCAAAAAAGAACAGTATGATGATATGTTCTTCGGATTGCTTTGCGGTATAGCCACAATTCCGGTAGGCTGTTTTGTGGGCGGACTCTGTTGCGGAACAGATATTTCCCTGTTGCTTTTAAATTTGCTTCCCTTGATAATATTTGCGCTTTTAGTTGGCACGGCACTTGTGTTTGTGCCCCGAATTTGCATTAAGTGCTTTAAGATATTCGGATATTTTGTAAAGACCGTTGCCGTTATCGGACTGTTGTGTGCAACCTTTACTTTTTTAACGGACATCAAAATAAACCCTTATTTCGACACACTTGAAAATTCCGCATTCATTTGCGTAAATGCTTGCATAACGCTTGCCGGAATGTTGCCGTTTATGCACGTAGTTTCCAAATTGCTGAATAAACCTTTTGAAAAATTCGGCAAATTTTTGGGTATAAACACGGTGTCGGCATCGTCATTTTTAAATACGCTCGTTACAAATGTATCAACGTTTTCCGTTATGGATAAAATGGATAAAAAGGGTACGGTATTAAATTCCGCTTTTGCGGTGTCGGGTGCATTTACGTTCGGCGGACATATGGCGCTTACCCTTGCATATAACGGGGATTATCTTTTCCCGATGATAATAAGTAAAACTGTTGCAGGCATATGCGGAGTGTTACTTGCAATTTTGCTTTACGAAAAAAAGGCGGAGAGCAAATCTTCCGAAAAGAATATGACCGAGGTTACCTAAAAAACTTTTGGGCGATAAACAGTTGAATATCGACTTGTTTACAGAAGATAGCGTACTTGAATACGGATATTGCACCGTGGTTCTTATACGTTTGCAAAAGTGCAAGACCGATACGGAAAATTTTGAGATAAATTCTTTAACGGAAAAACTTAAAGAGATAGGCGACAACGTTGTTGCCGTAAAAACGGGCAGTGTTGTAAAAATATATATTCATACTTTTGCGTACGATAAAGTGTTTGCACTTTAAAGATTGAAAATATGCAGTTACAGCACAATAATATTGCGGTAACGGACAATAAAAAAAACGACAGAAAAAATACGGTGCGGTAGCGGCGGCTTCCGGTCACGGAATAAAAAATCTCTTTACCGAGCGAGGCATTGATGCTATCGTTGACGGCGGACAGAGCAATAATCCTTCAACGAAAGATTTTATCCGAGTTTTCGAAGAAGTCAATGCGGATACGGTGTTCGTTTATCCCAATAATTTCAACGTTATACTTACCGCAAAGCAGGCATGGGGAGATGTATAAGGACAGTGACGTGCGAGTCATAGAAAGTAAGACCGTAGGAGGAAAAATCATTCGGAAATTTAAAGACACTCGGGCAGATAAAAAATACTATACGGTTATCCCGTCAAGATGAAGATACAAATTTTATTTAGGTGAGTTTTATGGTGTTGAGAACAGTTATGGGAGTAATAATAACCGTGTTTGTTTACGGAATAATCTTCTTTTCCCATATTGAATGGGTGTTACCGGTAAGTGTAGCGCTTTTGAGTTTTTTTGCGCTTTACGAACTTTTTAACGCTTCGGGTAAGAAAAACTGTGAAGTTCTGTATTGCGTAAGTTCGTTTTTGGCTTTTATTGCACCGTTTACGGGGATTGTCAAATATAAAGTCACGGTGGCGGTTGCGCTTTTAATTGCCGTGCCTACGGTTGTTATATTTATGATATTGGGGCAAAAGGTCGATTTTAAAGTTTTGCCCGTTACGGCAATAGTTACTGTTTTGCTTAATGCCGTTTGCGGTTTAGGTGAAATGAATAACGGAAAATACTTGCTTTATTCATCGGTGACGGTGTGTTTCGCTACCGATATTTTTGCATATCTCGGGGGACAGATATTGGGCAGGCATAAATTGTGCCCAAAGATCAGCCCCAAAAAACCGTTGAGGGTGCTGTGTCAGGCATCCTTTTTGCCGTTTTATTTATACTCGGCGTAGGTGCTTTGCTCAAAACGCAATTCGGTGTAGGGATAAACTTTAAAATGTTTATGATCTATACG
>CAZBLS010000118.1:0-3393 GCA_964492705.1 uncultured Oscillospiraceae bacterium
ACCTATGACCCTCTGCTTGTAAGGCAGATGCTCTCCCAACTGAGCTATGCTCCCAAATACGCTTTAAAAACAGATTTGCTTTCAAAGCGTAGTTATTATAATACAAGGATGTTTTTTTGTCAACCGTTTTATAGCGATTTTATCATTTCTTTTTTTAATTTTTTTATAATACGCTTTTCCAAGCGTGAAATATACGATTGTGAGATGCCCAGTTTATCCGCAACTTCCTTTTGGGTGTATTCTCTTTTACAGTCTATGCCGAAGCGTAGTTTGATTATTTCGCTTTCACGTTTCGGAAGCCGTGAAAGAATTTCACGCAGTTGCTTTATATCGTCACGCTGATCGGTATCCCGAGTGGCAATGTCCGCATCTGTGCCCAAAACATCGGAAAGCAACAGTGCGTTTCCGTCCCAATCCACTTTAAGAGGTTCGTCAAAAGAAACTTCACCTTTAAGTTTTGAGGTGCGTCGCAGGAACATAAGTATTTCGTTTTCAATACACCTTGAAGCATAGGTGGCAAGGCGTATCTGTTTATCCGTATTATATGTATTTACCGCTTTGATAAGACCTATTGCACCGATTCCCGTAAGGTCTTCAACGCTTACTCCCGTGTTTTCAAACTTTTTTGCAATATATACAACTAATCGCAGGTTGTGCTCGATCAGTTTTGAACGGGCAAGTGCGTCGCCCTGTTTAAGTTTGTTTAGCGTTTCCGCCTCTTCTTCTACGGAAAGGGGAGGGGGAAGCGTTTGACTTCCGCCCACGTAATATACGTTTTGCGGTAAGAATAGTTTTTGCAATATGCGGATAAAGTTAAGCATTAAACACACTCCTTTACAAGGTCGGGATGCATAAGAGCACTGTAATTTCCGCCGAAATTGCGGTCGCACAGAGCGATAACGCATTTTGTGTGCAATTCCCGATCGTTATATGTAATTGTAATATTATCGGCTCTAAAACCTAAAAGCGCACCTTTTGTACCTACCGATTCGTATGGGATTATCAGGGACGGATTTTCTGCGTTCGGTATAACACACCTGTTTACAAGGAGTACGGGCAAGTCGGAATAGCAAAGGGAATTTCCGGTGTCGATCAGAGCGGAAAAAGTTTTTCCGTTAAAATTTACCGAGGCACAGAGACCGTTAAGTTCGCTTTTTCGGAAAAATGGCTTACTCACACCGCAGAGTAACACTGAAAAAAGCACCGAAAGCATAGGTATAATAAAGAAAACGTCGTCGGAATAGAAAAAACCGTTTGCAAATTTTTCTGCGGAAATAAGAGTTATAATTCCGTACAGGCAAGCGGTGATTGAAGTACACGCCAATAAAGATTGCACCAATACCGCAATACCCGATTTTATAAAACAAAGAAGCATCATACTTATCAGCAAAAGAATTTTTAACGGTACAAGGGATAAAACAGGGAAAATAGGCAAAAACACAGCGTAAAGAGCACCGAGGAGCGAAGCGCATACAGGGTGCTCCGCTTTTGTTTTTATCGCCCTTGACGAAAGGGTAATAATAAGATAATCCACTGCAAAATTCTCAATAAACACAAGTTCTGCATACACGGTCATAATTTCAACCTCCTTTGTACTATTCTAAATTATCGAAAATGCAAAAAGTGTCGGTTCAAAGTAAAAAACTCTTGCCAAAAAGAGAATAAAGTTGTATAATTCGGGTATATTGATAATGTGACTTTGATCAAAGAATTTTCCGCATGGAGTTTTGCAGAAAGTCGGTGGTTGATGTGAACCGATATTCCCCTGTGGCATTTCCGCTTTGTGAGTCCCCGCAAAAACGGGAGTTCGGCACGCTTTAAAATGCCTTATGAGAGGTCTGCCACCGTGCAGGCAATTTGGGTGGCAACACGGAAAAGTACTTTCGTCCCATTTCGGCACAAAACCGAAGTGGGATTTTTTATTTATAAGGAGAAAATAAAATGATTGACATCAAATTTTTAAGGGAAAACCCCGAAACGGTAAAACAGAATATCAAAAACAAGTTTCAGGATCACAAACTTCCCCTTGTGGACGAGGTAATCGAACTTGACAGGGAAAACCGTGCAACCATAAAGGAAGCGGACGAGTTACGTGCAAACCGCAACAGGATCTCCAAGCAGATAGGTGCTCTTATGGCACAGGGCAAAAAGGAAGAGGCGGAAGAAACCAAGAAACTTGTTAAAGAACAGGGTGACCGCTTGGCTGAACTTGAAAAGGCAGAGGAAGAACTTGCGGAAAAGATCAAAAAGATAATGATGACTATTCCCAATATTATCGATCCCTCCGTGCCCATAGGCAAAGACGACAGCGAAAATGTGGAAGTTAAGCGTTACGGCGAACCCGTAGTTCCCGATTTCGAAGTGCCCTATCACGCCGATATTATGGAAAAATTCAACGGGCTTGACCTTGACAGTGCACGGAGAGTTGCAGGCAACGGCTTCTATTATTTAATGGGAGATATTGCAAGGCTTCATTCAGCCGTAATTTCCTATGCAAGGGATTTTATGATTGACAGGGGCTTTACCTATTGCGTACCGCCTTTTATGATTCGTTCCGACGTTGTTACGGGTGTTATGAGTTTTGCCGAAATGGATGCGATGATGTACAAAATAGAGGGCGAAGATTTGTATCTTATCGGTACAAGCGAACATTCTATGATAGGTAAATTTATCGACCAAAACCTTAAAGAAGAAAATCTGCCCTATACTCTTACAAGTTATTCGCCCTGCTTCCGTAAGGAAAAAGGCGCACACGGTATCGAAGAGAGAGGCGTATACCGCATACATCAGTTTGAAAAGCAGGAAATGATAGTGGTTTGCAAACCCGAAGATTCAAAAATGTGGTTTGACAAACTGTGGCAGAACACGGTAGATCTTTTCCGTTCTCTTGATATTCCCGTACGTACGTTGGAATGCTGTTCGGGTGACCTTGCCGACCTTAAAGTTAAATCGGTGGACGTTGAAGCGTGGTCACCGAGACAGAAAAAATACTTTGAAGTGGGTTCCTGCTCCAATTTGGGCGATGCACAGGCAAGGCGTTTGCGCATCCGTGTAAGCGGTGAAAACGGCAAGTATTTTGCCCATACACTTAACAATACCGTTGTTGCTCCGCCGAGAATGCTTATTGCATTTTTGGAAAACAACCTTAATGAGGACGGAAGCGTAAATATTCCCGTTGCCCTCAGACCTTATATGGGCGGAAAAGAAAAACTTGTTCCGTAGTTTTCGGTTGACTTATTTAATAAAAAGCGGTATAATAGCATAAAGTTTTTGATCGTGAAAAAGTAACTTGCATATAGGGAATTACAGAGAACGCCGTTCGCTGAGAGGCGTATTCCGATGGGCAAGCGAATTCGTCGCGGGAGACGTGCACCGAAATTTTTCAAAGTAGGC
>CAZBLS010000119.1:0-3333 GCA_964492705.1 uncultured Oscillospiraceae bacterium
AATATATAATATTAGAAATTCTAATTTTAGAATATTTACAAGGAGCAAGTATGTCTGCCATAAAAACAATCGCAACGGGCAAGAAACTATCTAATATATATTCTTCCCTTTCACTGCCCCTATGCAAAAAATACGGTATAAACCAAACGAGCTTTGACGTTTTGATGTTCTGTGCAAACAATCCCGAAAACAACAGCGCAGGTGAAATTTGTTCTATTAGGGGCATAAAGAGCGGTATCGCATCCGTTGCCGTGGAAAATTTAAAAAGCAAAGGTCTTTTAGAGCAAAAAGATGACGTTCGCGATAGGCGCAAGCACAGACTCTATCCCACGAAAAAAGCGGAAAAGATAATTTCGGAGGGAAGAAATATGCAAAAGTATTTCGGAAGTATAATTTCCGAAAACGTAACGGAAGAAGAAATCGCCGTTTTTGAGCGCATAAACGAAAAAATCGAAGAAAATATTAAAAAGTTCAGTTTAAAGGAGAATGATTTATGCAAAAAATAATAGTTTGTATTCTTGCCGGTCTCGGCGCAGGTCTCGGTACGGGATTTGCCGGTATGAGCGCCGCGGCGGTAATAAGCCCTATGCTTATTGCTTTTTTGGATATGGATTCATATATGGCAGTGGGAATTGCATTGGCAAGTGACGTTTTGGCAAGTGCCGTTTCCGCTTACACTTACGGTAAAAACAAAAACCTTGATGTAAAAAACGGACTTGTTATGATGTTTTCGGTACTGTGCTTTACCGCAGTGGGCAGTTTTGTCGCTAACCTTGTACCGAAATCCACCATGGGAACTTTTTCGGTATTTATGACGCTTATTTTGGGTATAAAATTTATTGTAAAGCCCGTTGTGGAATCGAAAAAGCGCTTACAGGAAGCAACTGCAAAGCAAAAAGCGATACGCTCGGTAATTTGCGGTGCCGGCGTAGGTTTTATTTGCGGTTTTGTGGGTGCCGGCGGAGGAATGATGATGCTTTTGGTACTTACTTCCGTGCTCGGTTACGAACTTAAAACAGCCGTCGGCACAAGCGTTTTCATAATGAGTGCAACCGCACTGACAGGTTCGGTAAGTCACTTTGCATTAGGCGGAATACCCGATCTTGTTGCCCTTGCGGTTTGTGTTGTAAGCACCCTTGTTTTTGCGCAGATCGCCGCTCTTTTTGCAAATAAAGCAAAACCCACCACTTTAAACAGAGTGACGGGCGGTATTCTCGTGATTTTGGGCATAGCGATTCTCGGCGTTGAATATTTGGGATAGTATTTTTTCGCATTTAAACGAAATTTTCCCAAAAAGCCGAGAATAAAGCGTATTTTGGAAAATAACGTTTTTATGATTTTTGTTTTTTAAAAAAATAAAAAATCCTGTTTTTTAGCAAAAACAGGATTTTTGGTGGAGATAATGGGATTCGAACCCATGACCTCTTGACTGCCAGTCAAGCACTCTAGCCAACTGAGCTATACCCCCAAGGCAAGATATATTATACATATTTTTATGATTCCGTCAACCGATTTTTTCAATAAAACACTTATTTTTTTCATTTTAATTCAAAACCTTGACTGTTATAAGGATTTATGGTATACTGTTGGGGAAATCAAATTCGACGGACGGTAAACAGTATGCATTTGATAAGCGCATCGGAACTTACCTATGCGGCTTTTTGCGAAATGATAGACGATTATGCGGTTGCGGGGACTCCCTTTTTGGGTATGACAAATCCCGATATGTTCCCCTATTTTGTGCGCACTTGCATAAAACATTCGGCAGGTATAGGCTTAGGTAAAGGCATTTCGCCCTATACACGCTATTTTCTTACCGATGAAACGGGCACGGTTTATGCGCAGGGCGACGTTAGGCACGAAGCAACAAAACATAATATAAACGTTGCAGGTCAAATAGGCTACGGTGTTCTTCCCTCAAAACGCAGGTGCGGTTACGGCAAACTTATGTGCTCGTTGCTTATGGAAAAAGCAAAGGAAATTGGCTTTGAAGAAATAATCATCACTTGCAGGGACGATAATATCGCAAGTGCCAAGATAATCGAGCACAACGGCGGTGTTTTACTTGAAAAAGTTTTCGTTCCCAAAGAAAAGACTCTTATGCGCAGATATGCCGTAAAGTTAAAATATACAATTTAACTTTAAATTTTGTGCATTATTTTACAAATAAATGCTATCCAAACGGACAAAAATATATTATAATAGTTTAAAAGGCGTTTTTTCGCCCGAAAGATAAATAACAACTGTTAGGAGTGTACTATTATGGCAGGCTTTTTTACTCATTACATAGCGGGTCAAAAAATTTACGACCGTCTCGATCCTTCCGTTAAAGAAGTTATTGATAAGCGTAAAAGCGTTTTCGACCTCGGCTTACAGGGACCGGATTTCTTTTCATATTACGGAGCGCCCCTTAAATCGGACGTAAGCATTCACCGTATGTCGATGATGCTTCATGAGCGTTCGGTAGATGAGTGGATGTCACTTATATACAGATATATTGCAAAACAGGACGATGCGGACAAGGAGATAATCGTTCCCTATTTTTACGGATATCTCGCCCACTACGCCGTTGACTGTGCAGTAAACCCCTACATACTTTACCGTGCCGGTTTCGTTACACCCAATGCGCCTATGCCTGAACGTTTCGGTATTTACCGCAAGCGTATCAATAACGCAATCGATGAGGTTATTCTCAAAAAAGAAATGAACACCACGCCCGATAAAGTTAAGATTGACGATATGTTCTGGGTTACTTATGCCGAACTTTTGGAAGTTTGCCGTATGTATCCTGTTAATATCAAGACCGTTTACGGTAAGGATGTTTCCCGCGAAGACGTTATAAAGGCATATCAGGATATGAATGCAAGGCTTAAAACCCGTATTAAGCCCGGTCTTATGAAGCCCGTTACCGCAGTTTACGAGAAATTCTCCAAAGAATTTACATCCGGATTCTTTACAAAGACCGTTTATGCAGGTCACGAAGAAGATATCGACTTTATGAATGAAAACCGTACCGAATGGATGACACCTTGGGATACACGTTATACTTCCACCGAAACGGTTGAAGAGCTTATCGAAAAAGGTATCGCCAAAGCCGTGGAGATTATTTCTGCCGTGCATGACAGTTACTACGGTTCTTCCACTACTGCCGTACAGGCAACACAGGCAATCGGCGGAAATTCTTTTATGACAGGCATCGCTTGGAATGCTCCTTTGCTTCTTAAATTCTATGATATCATCTTCAAAAAAGAAGAAGAACAGCTTGCTCCGAAGATTGAGGAAATGTTAAAAAATATAGATAAAGGAATTGATTTAAAACAAAACAAAATTACA
>CAZBLS010000120.1:0-3295 GCA_964492705.1 uncultured Oscillospiraceae bacterium
GTATAGGTAAGAATAACTCATTCTCTAATGAAAGGAGAGAAAAACAGTGGCCCACAGCAGAATGTGGCAAGAGACACCGCAAAGAAGAATGTCGAGACACGGAGAGCTAACACCCGTATCAAGCGCAATCAGACGATCAAAACCGCGGAGCGTACAGAGCACACTATCAAGCAGTCTGCCCGTTCTGCTGGAAAGCAGACGGTGAAAGCCGGTGCGAAAAGCACGGTGAAGTCAACTGAAAAGGCGGTTAAGACTGCCGAAAAGACTTCCAAAGCGGCTATCAAAACGGCAGAAGTTACGGCGAAAGCCACGCAGAAAGCCGCAGAAGCGACTGCAAAGGCAGCACAAAAAGTGGCAGAGATCGCAAGACAGACCGCCATTGCCACATACAAGGCGGCTGTCGCTGCGGCAAAAGCGATTGCTGCGGCAATCAAGGCTATTATCGCGGCGGTAGAAAAACTCATTGTGGCTATCGCTGCGGGCGGCTGGGTTGCAGTCGTAGTAGTCGTGGTAATTTGTTTGGTTGCGCTCATCGTGGGTTCCTGCTTTGGCATTTTCTTCTCCAGCGAAGATAAGAACGACGGTTCCCAGACCATGCGTGAGGTCATCGTGGAAATCAATCAGGATTACCAAAACCAGCTCGATACCATCAAGGCAAATAACCCGTATGATGATCTTGAAATGTTCGGTTCCCGTGCAGTATGGCCGGAGGTGCTTTCCGTATATGCGGTAAAGACCACAACCGACCCGGATAATCCGCAGGAAGTGGCGTCTCTGACAGACGAAAAGAAACAACTTCTGACGGATATATTCTGGGAGATGAATGACATTTCGTACCGCACAGAAACGGATGCAGAGACGGAAATCATTGAATCCGATGACGGCAACGGCAATATTCTTGAAGAAACTGTTGAAGTAACAAAGACGACGCTGTATATCACAGTAAGCCATAAGACGGCGGAGCAAATGTCGGATCAGTATCGGTTCAATGAAGATCAGGACTTTCAGCTTGAAGAACTTCTAAACGTGGACAATTCCATGTGGCTTGCGGTGCTTTATGGCATCTATGGTTCCGACGATAATACCGGGACCACCGCCCAAACCATGCTGTTCAACATCTACACCTGCATAATTATATGCAGCCCATACCATTGTAGAACACTGCCACTGTGTATGGTCAATGGAAGTAGGTTTGGTGAAAGGTTGTAAAACCCAAGGCTTACCCAATTGTTTTTCACAAAAATACAGTGCTTTGCCTATTTGCTCATCGGTGGCATCAACGTGAAATAGCTGTCCTTCTTTTTTCTCAAATCTATCATCATCTAAATAACTTCTTACGACACCCATACTAACCGATTCAATCAATCTGATGTAATCAACATCATATGTATCGTCGTGAAACCAACCTTCCACAATAGCAATGTGCCCCGTCAGACCACCAAAACCAGTCCCTTCATATAGAATATCTCCCGCTTTTACATCTAAAAAATCATATTTGCCATAAGAAAGTTTTCCGGAAGCTTTTCACCAATATCATACCAATTGTTCCCGAGCCACTCGAACTCGAACTTGAGCTTGAACTTGAATAAGGTGCAACTTCCGAGGTGCTATATACATCAATTGTTGATTTTAGATAAGCAATATAGTCATCGACCGAATCAGAGTTTTGTGCCTCATACAACTCAACGAATTGATCATAAGTCATCAACTCAATATTCGGGTTACGGGTAGTGCTATAATTTACATAGTCCTGGTAATAATCGTACATATTCCCGTTGGAAATATCAATACTCGACTCTGACGCAGTAGCATCCGCTGCATATATCGGAACACAACATAGCGAAAGAAAAACAAGTACCGACATCATTAAAGCAAAAAACTTCTTTTTCATTTCTATCCCTTTCTTTTACGCTTTATTTTTTACAAAAAAAGATCCAACAAATAATCCTATCATGGTAGCTGCATATACTGCATAAAATATTCTCCAAATAGTCGGTCCTATTTCAAATTTTCCAATGTAAAACACGGAACCAAATTCTGGATGTGTAAAAACATATCCCAAATATACAACGGCAATCACAAACATAACTGCGCTTATTATTCTTAAAACGACTTTTGCCACATTCTGCCTCCTTTCTTGAATTGATCGAGACTTGCCTCCACAAACAAAGAACTATATGGAGGCAAGTAAATGAATAGCTAAAATTCAATCCCACAAATTAGCAATCTTATTTTGCTTCGTATTCCCCGCTTGTCAATTTTTCCGTGAATGAACTCATTGCATCCTTGCCAAACACAGAAATAATATCATTAACTGAAATCAACGGATTATTAAATTCATCCTTCTCACCGGAATAGTATGTCGTATTGCTGTTTCCGATTGCTCTTTTCTGAGCAGGATCATCAAGATTATAAATTGCTTGTTCCAAGTTAATTATAGTCGGATAACCTGTGTCAAACTGTTTAAGTACAAACAAATAGGATTCTCCAACTTCGCCTTGAACTTTTTGATAATTATCCCAAATCGGAATACCATTTTCTCTTGCAAAGGTTTTTCCCTCTTCCATTACTTGTAACTGCTTTTCAACTTCATAGCCTACCAAGCCACCCATAACGCGGACTTTGGAAATATTCGTTGAATCACCTTTATATGTCGTTAGAACTTCAACATTATAGATGGTATATAGTGCGCGTGCATATTCCGATGTGGACTCAGAAATAGGCAGTGCGGTCGCAGAATCTAATGCCTGAAACTCAATTCCTGTTATCCGTCCAATGAAAACCAAATCAGCGACATCCGTCAAGGATTCCGCACTATCATAAATAGGCCAATCAGCCGAATTAATAACATACGGTCCCTCGGGAAGTTCAATCTGATTATTGTTCTCATTTATGTTATTATAGTCGTGATCTTTCGTAGCACACGCTGCCATAGAACACAACAAAACAGCACACAATAACAGACACAATGTTTTTTTCATCATAGTAATTCTCCCTTCTGAATATGTTTAATTATATTTGTTACGCACATTATAGATGTCGAATAGCTGGGGGACAAGCATCGTTTTTCTGTTCCTACTATAACTCATAATAGAGTCATCTGTTGCCGAGGGATTGTCTTTCAAAGAAAACAAATGTCCCATTTCATGCACGGCTGTGCTTTGGGCAATATCTGTTGTAAGAGTATTGGTATTTAATGTTATAACGCTACTTATCTAAACCTCAAGAACATCGAGCAGGTGGAGTATGAGATTTGAGGTTGCTCTGTTGTCGATCCCGCTTGCCTTCTGTTTGA
>CAZBLS010000121.1:0-3203 GCA_964492705.1 uncultured Oscillospiraceae bacterium
GACTTGATACGTCTATAATAATTCCTTGGTTAAAGGAAAATTACAATAACTGTGAAGTAGTTGCCGTTTCGGGTAACGTGGGACAGGCTGATGAGTTGGAAGGCCTTGAAGAAAAGGCTCTTAAAACGGGTGCTTCAAAACTCTATGTACTTGACCTTACCGACGAATATGTGGATGAATATATTATCCCCACGATGAAAGCAGGCGCCGTGTACGAAGATTATCTTTTGGGCACAAGCCACGCACGTCCTTGCATAGCAAAAGGTCTTGCGGAAATTGCTGTTAAAGAGGGTGCGGATGCTATCGTTCACGGATGCACGGGTAAGGGAAACGACCAAGTCCGTTTCGAACTTGCCATAAAGCATTTTCTGCCCGATATGCCCATTATTGCACCTTGGAGGGAATGGGATATCAAATCCCGTGAAGAGGAGATCGAATATGCCGAACAGCATAATATTCCCCTTAAAATAAACAGGGAGACCAACTATTCAAAGGATAAAAACCTTTGGCATCTTTCCCACGAGGGACTTGACCTTGAAGATACGGGCAACGAGCCTATGTACGAAAAAGAGGGATTTTTGGAAATGGGCGTTTCGCCTATTGCCGCACCGGATGAGCCGGAATACATTACTCTTGATTTCGAAAAGGGTATTCCCGTAAAACTTAACGGCAAATCAATGAGCGCAAAGGATATTATACTTGAACTAAACGTGCTCGGAGGCAAAAACGGAATAGGTATAATCGATATCGTTGAAAACAGGCTTGTGGGTATGAAGTGCAGGGGCGTGTACGAAACTCCCGGCGGAACTATCCTTTACAAAGCGCATAGCGTGCTTGAAAGCATTTGTCTTGACAAACTCACGTTGCACGAAAAGCAGAAACTCTCCATTACTTTTGCCGAACTTGTTTATAACGGACAGTGGTTTACACCTTTAAGGGAAGCGCTTTCGGCTTTTGTAGACAAGACGCAGGAAAAAGTTACGGGAACGGTTAAACTCAAACTGTATAAGGGCAATATGATAAACGCAGGCGTATGGAGTCCCTATTCGCTTTACAGTGAAGAAATTGCCACATTCGGTGAGAGCGATTACGATCAGAAAGATTCGGCAGGATTTATCAACCTTTACGGACTTCCCATTAAAGTTCAGGCAACGGTTGATGCAAAAAATAAATAATTTCAAGTGCACACATCATAGTCGGTGTGTGCACTGCTTTGAAATAGGGGAGGTAACTTTATGCCTAAACTTTGGGCAGGTCGCAGTGACGGCAATATAGATAAGGCGGCGGAAGATTTCAATTCTTCCATACGCTTCGATAAAGCAATGTTCAGGGAAGATATCAAGGGAAGTCAGGCTCACGCAATGATGCTGGGGGCACAGGGAATTATTCCGCAAAAATCAGCCGAAAATATAATCGACGGACTTGAAGATATTCTGCGGGATATTTTAGACGGCAAACTTGAAATTGACGAAACGTGCGAGGATATTCATACTTTTGTTGAACAGGAACTTACTTCCCGTATAGGTGAAGACGGTAAAAAATTGCATACGGCAAGGAGCCGTAACGATCAGGTGGCACTTGATATAAGGATGTTTTTGCGCAGAGAGACCGACGAAGTCATAGCGTTGGTTGAGGGGCTCATAAAAGCGACCGTTGACAAAGCGGAAGAATATAAAAGCACGGTAATGCCCGGCTACACTCATTTGCAACGGGCACAACCTATAACGTTCGGGCATCATTTACTTGCTTACGCAATGATGTTCTTGCGTGACTGTGACAGGCTGAAAGGCGCCAAAAAGCGTATGAATTATTCGCCTATCGGAAGTTGCGCTTTGGCAGGAACAACCTATCCCACCGACAGAAACTTCGAGGCGGAAAAACTGGGCTTCGACGGAATATGCCGAAACAGTATCGACGGCGTTTCGGACAGGGATTTCTGCGTGGAACTTTTAAGTGATATTTCCATTGTGATGATGCATCTTTCGCGTTTTTCCGAGGAAATCATTCTTTGGTCAAGTTGGGAATTTAAGTTTGTGGAACTTTCCGATGCGTACACCACGGGTTCTTCCATAATGCCCCAAAAGAAAAATCCCGATATGGCGGAACTTGTCAGGGGAAAAACGGGAAGAGTATACGGTGACCTTTTTGCGCTTCTTACCGTATTAAAAGGGTTGCCTCTTGCCTATAATAAGGATATGCAGGAAGATAAGGAAAGTACTTTTGATGCATTCGAAACTGTAAAAGCGTGCCTTAACGTGTTTACGGGAATGGTTTCAACACTTAAAGCCTTGCCCGATAATATGCTTTCGGCGGCAAAAAAAGGCTTTATCAATGCTACCGACCTTGCGGATTATATGACGAAAAAAGGCAAGCCTTTCAGAGAAGCCTATAAGATATCGGGCAAAATAGTTGCCTATTGCATTGAACGGAATAAAACGTTGGAAGAACTTTCTCTTGAAGAATATAAGTCCTTTGACAGCGTGTTTGAAAACGATCTGTATAACGATATCGATTTGCTCACCTGCGTTGAAAAGCGCACAAGCGAGGGCGGAACGGGCGTGAAATCCGCAGAAAAACAGATTGCTTACGTAAGAGAACAGTTGAATAAATAAGAAAAAGAGTTCGGCAAAATCAGCCGAACTTTTTTGTTTGCGTGGGCGGAAAAATTGGAAATGAGAAATTAGAAATGAGAAGTGAGGAATCGGCGATAGGTAATGGGCATTATGTAATGGGTGAGGAATGTCGAACGGTGGGTGAAGAACGGCGAGAGCGGTGAGGGAAACGGGGGACGGCATACGGTGAAAAGCGGAGAAAGCGAAATGAGTACGGTGTCAGGTGAAAGGTGTGTGATAGGTGGTGTACGGTGATCCGTTGAAATTGTTTGCGCACCGCAAAAAAATGGAACGGCAATTCTCCGTTGACGGGAGATTGCGGTTTTAAGCAAGATTGCTACCGAAAGAAAATATAAAAACCGTATATCGTCTGTGTCACTCACCCCATACACCGATTTCATAATCGTTTTCATTTGGTAATGTAACACAAGGCAATCTGTAATCCCTCTGCACTTCATATTGTCCGCCTTGCTGTTCAAATAGTGTTGCCATATAAAAATCCTCATTGATTTTGATATACTAATTATAAATCAAGAAGACTCAAAAGACGAATGTGCGGATTTTATTGCAAAAGAAAAAGGCTCTGACCGT
>CAZBLS010000122.1:0-3062 GCA_964492705.1 uncultured Oscillospiraceae bacterium
TCTTGATAAGAATAAAGAATTAATCACTACTTATAGGTTAAAAGAAAAAGTATTAAAGATATTAGAAAAAGAGTTATCTCCTACTGAAGGACTTATAGCTAAATCTATCAATAGTTTCCTTAATATCTTTATAGAAGAAATGAACTATGTTATTTCTAATATATGGACATATGGATTAGAATTACTACCTTGCGATATCGATACTGAATCTGGTATAGATTTAGATTATAAATTTAGAGTTAAAGTTAATAACTCTGAAATAATAGAAGATGTATCTAAATTATCATCTTCTGGACAAGAGATAGTTAACCTTGCTTATAGATTAGTATTTTCTAAATATATGTCGTTACCTAATATTCCGCTATATCTAGATGAATTTTCATCTTCTATGGACACAGCACATCGTGCTAAGTCTTACGAAGTTATAGATAAAATACTTAGTAGTGAATATGGACAAATATTTATAATTTGTCATTATTCAGATCTATATTCGTCACTTCGTAATGTCGATTTTAATATCCTAGATCCTAACAATATAGACACTACTTATATTAAACATAACTCTACGCGTTTCAAGATCAACTCGTGAGATTTTTTGAATTTTTGGTAAAAGGAGTAAATTAAGTTATGAATACCGAAATAACTAAAGTAGACATTACTGTAAGTTTCAAAAAGAAAAAACCATCTACTACCAAACTTAATAAGTTAATATGCTGGTGGACTAAGTCTAAATATTTTCATGTTGAACTTATTATAGGTGGTAAATGGATATCTTCTAACCCTGATACTGGTGGTGTCACTATTCACGATTTACAACAACTTAATGATAACTGGGATTATTGTAAGCTTCCTACTATAACTCTTACAATAGAACAACATGATAAAATTATGAAATGGATAGAATCACAAAGTAGTAAGAAATATGATTGGGCTGGTATCATATTGGTGGACTAAGTCTAAATATTTTCATGTTGAACTTATTATAGGTGGTAAATGGATATCTTCTAACCCTGATACTGGTGGTGTCACTATTCACGATTTACAACAACTTAATGATAACTGGGATTATTGTAAGCTTCCTACTATAACTCTTACAATAGAACAACATGATAAAATTATGAAATGGATAGAATCACAAAGTAGTAAGAAATATGATTGGGCTGGTATCATATTCTCCCAAGTATTTCCATTTACTCTCCATAATAGGAATAAATGGTTCTGTTCTGAGTTATGTACGACTATATTAAAATTATTTTTAGTTCAAGATGTTCTAGATGCCGAGCCTAATAATGTCTCTCCTGGAGATCTTGCTAAATTATTAAAATTTGAGAGGTAATAAGAAGTGGTAGCGTTAATTAGACAAATAATCCAACTAGATGATGGAACAGAAATAGGACCTGATAATAATACTCGTATCCTAGCTATGGATTGGCAAGTTGCCGATAATGAAACTTTTCGTAATCCAGTATTAAAATCTATGGACGATAATGTTAACTTATCTACTATAGTATTTAAAGAAATATTAGATCCTAATACTAAATGGTTCGCTCGCGCTAGAGCTCTAATAAAAGATAGTGGTTGGACTAAGTGGGGTAACCTTGATGTTCTAAGATATGAACAAGTTGCTGAAACTGAAACTACTGTTAATGTTATGCCTAGCCGTGTAGCTACTCCTATTATAACAACTAATTCTAATCCTATGTATCATGATGCTACATTATTTACCATAACAGCATCTGGTTATTCTGTTATAGGTAATGCTACACACGTAGCTACATCTTGGTTCATAGAGGATCTAGATGGTAATGTTGTATGGGATAGTAACTATAATACTCTAGATAAAGAAGTTATCCAGTTTAGAAACATGGTTCTTAAATCTGGTAAAGTTTATAGAATAAGATGTATGTTTCATAGTTCCTCTAATGATGTATCCTCTATAGGATGTAAAACTATTAAAGTATCAGATAGTAACGACTTAGAATTATTAACATATCTAGATGATGTTGATTATAATACTCCTACTGAGATACAATTAGCTCAAGTTGTTGAAAATGTTAATGTTACAGGAGTAACTTGGCAAATCATATCACTAACTAACAACTATGCTGAAGTTATATTTAATAATGTAACTACTGGTATTAATATGTTAAAATGCACTATACCAGCTAAGATACTAAAAGATGATACTATGTATCTATTAAAGTTCAAAGCTAATATAGAAAATGAATCAGTAGACCAATGGAAATATATACATTTTAAAACACTAAATGAATCACAATCATTTACACAATTAGAATTAGATCCTACTTCTCTTACTCTAATAGTAAACGAAGAAGCTAATCTGACTATAAATACTAATGCCACAGATTATAACTTCAAACTAGAAAAAGAAGGTGTTATAACATATGAAAAACAAGGTAACAAAATAACAGCGTTATCTCGTGGAACTTGTGTTATCTATATAACAGCTACAGCTACTGGTAAGAAAGCTACTACTAAAGAAGTTTTAGTTCGTGTTGAATCTGATAGACCTATACTTACTATACAACCAACAGCATATACAGTTGAATCTGGAAGTTCTATAAATATAAATATTGAAGAAATAACAGATGGTGCTACGTTAACTTATAATAACCCAAATAATGGATCGTTAACTTATACTGGTGGAGTTCTATCGTATACCGATAATGGTAGCATAGATGTTGAAACAGAAGAAAATCTAACACTCAAATCTAGTAAAGATGGTAAAGAATCAGATCCTGTTGATGTTACTATAACTATAACACCTGTAGTTCAACAACCATAACTAAAAAAAAATATGAATACTTTATACTAATGAAGGAACCCCACTAGATAACATAAGTTATCTAGTAAGGTTAACGAATGCTAATTTTCGTTGTTGTCACTATCGTCTTCATCGACATCAGTTATCTCTATCTCTAGAGGTATCTCGTCGATGTAGATAGCGTATAAGTAGCCATCGTCGACCATAGGTATCAACTCCTTCCGTAGGTATAACGTATAACTTATATATTAGTGGTATATAAGTTATGACCTACGAT
>CAZBLS010000123.1:0-3036 GCA_964492705.1 uncultured Oscillospiraceae bacterium
ATTTTATAATATGATAAAAAAATTTTATACATATCGGAGAAAGAACAAAATGTTGGGAATAAAACTTAAAACGTTGCTTGCGGTGGCGGAATATAAAAACTTTACCCGTGCGGGAGAAGTGCTTTCAATGACACAGCCTGCGGTAAGCCACCAGATAAAACAACTTGAAGACGAACTTGAAGCAACGCTGTTTATTAGGAATAAATCGGGTTTAAAACTTACGGCACAAGGGGAGATTGCGGTTAAATACGCACGGAGAATGGCGGCGCTTAATGCCAAGATGCATACTGACTTGAAAAATTCGGAAAAGAACCTTTCGGTACTGCGCATAGGCATTACACATACTTCCGAAAGCAATATAACGGCTGCGGTGCTTGCAAAGTACAGTAACTTAAAAGATAAATTAAAGATAATGCTTTTTACTGATACCATAAGTAATCTTTATGATATGCTTGAAAATTACGAGATTGACCTTGCCGTAATCGACGGTGCGGTAAACGATCCGAGGTTTTCTTCAATGCTTTTGGACACAGACTATCTTACCTGTGTAATGTCGGTGGACAATCCCCTTGCAAAAAAAGGTGCGGTAACACTTGCGGAACTTAAAAAACAGAAAATGATACTGCGTACGCCTTTGTCGGCGACACGTATGCTGTTTGAGTCTTCTCTTGAAAACAACGGTGAATCCATACAGTCTTTTGACGTTACCCTTGAAGTAGACAATATTGCAACGATAAAAGATATCGTACGCAAAAATTTGGGAGTATCGGTTTTGCCCAGAAGTGCCTGTCTTGACGAACTGAAAAAGAAAAAAATTGCGGCACTGCCCATTGAAAATTTAAGTATGGTACGTGAAACGAAAATAATTTACAATAAAGATTTTTCCCATACCGATATGATAAACGAGATAATACGCATATACACAAATTCGGTTACGGGCGCAAAAGTATAAAAGTCGGAAAAGAAAAATCCGAAGTAAAAAAACTTCGGATTTTCAGGGCAATATGGTATTTTATTTTCTTGTGGGAAGCCAGCAAGCGTATTTTGAGTCTTCACGCCAAGTCTTACCTGCGGAAGCGTAATCGATCACGGTAAAGGATCTTCCGTTATTTTCCTTAACGGTAAATTCCATAGCGGTATCGAAATTCGCTTTCTTTGACGGCGTAACGGAAGCGTAGCCTGCAATATCGGAAAGCACGTCAACAGGTTCGTCAACGTTTTCGCCTAAACGGGCATCGCGGGCAAGAATGATGGGACCCCTGCGCAGTGCCACGTGGAATTTTGCATCGGGTGATTCGTACACGGTTTCGTTTACCATATACTGATGACGCCAATCCACTTTGCAGAAGAGAATATCTTTGGGGTTGGATTGGGGACGAAGTATCTCGGTGCGCATATCAAGGTTAAGAATTAAAACGTCGCCCTTTTTCCATTTTTTCCTTACCGTGTTGTAGCCGAAAGAAACTTCTTTGTTTTCTCCGCAAACGGTAAGGGAGGAGTCCTTGCTCCAAGAGGGAATACGCAGTGAGATATCAAATTCCTCTTCTTCCCGTAAATCAAGTGTGATTTTTACTTTTCCGTCAAGAGGATAGTCGGTTTCGAAATTCAGAGTAACGTCTTTTGCCGATGGTGTAAGAGTTTTTACACTTCCGGGAATATAAAGGTTTACCGCAAGTCCGGTTTTTGAAAGCATAACGCCTACTTTGTGGATAAGACCGCATCCGGCGGCACCTATGCAGGCACAGCAACCGTAATAGTGGTTGTCGGGCAAAAGTTGCAAACCGCCAATCTGTCTGCCTCGGATATTGGGCAGAAGAGAAGAATAACTGTCAAAGGGCAATGCTTCAAGGTGTGCCTCGGGATATTTTTCACATATATGGGTATCCTGAACCTTTTCGGTATTCACCGCACCTAAATATGCGTTGTACAGCGACTGTTCAAAATAATCCGCATACTGTACGTTGCCCGAGAGCATCAGCAACTGCCAACAGAATTTCATCCACGTTACGGTTACGCAAGTTTCTTGCATAAGACCTTGGTTTGCCGTATCGGTTTGGCGTGCGGCGGCGTGGTCGAGATATTCGTGAGTGCAACCTGCCGAACCGATGACGGTTATATCGCTTTGACCCAAACGCCTGCCGAAGTTAAGTACGGCGGTCTTGTATTTTTCTTCTCCCGTAACACGGTAGTATTCAAGCAGACCTTCAAAACAGGAAATAAGTTCGTATGCTTTGGTTATGGGGTACTGATAGGGGTCACACTTGTCTTCGTAGGCAAGTTCGAAAACGTTGGCAATACTCGTTCCGCCGCAGGAAACGATATATTCGGCAAAGTCAAGATATTTTTGCTTGCCCGTCATATCGTAGAGCCTTACAACAGGTTCCAAAAGGGAAGATGAGTTAAGTCCTCTCCAATGGCGTGCGGCTTCGGTAATAAGTATCTTACCGTCTTCCTCACGGCCTATTTTGGACATAATATAATCCACCTGCTTTTCCATTGAAACAAGCATACGGTGCTTTAAATCTTCGTCGGTGCAGATTTCGCCGAAATACTGCATACCGAGGAGAATATATTTTCTGTTCCAAATATCCCACGAAATAAATTCGTCATCTGCGGTGTAGGTGGAAATTCTGCCTAATTCGTCTTGGGTGGAAAGAATATCTTCAACTGTTTCGGTGAGAACTTTGTAAAGTTCTTCGTTACGGGTGTAGGAGTATGTGAAAGAGGCGCCTCTCATCATTTTTCCCCAAAATTCGCCTTTCCAACCGCCGTTTTTTCCGCCCTCGTCGGAATGAATACGGAACTGATTGGCAAAACGTGCCCAGTGAGCAGGATCAAGAAGTTGAAATTCTTCAATATACTTTATGGAACGGTCAATATAATTTGTATAAACCGTGGTGTTGTTACCTGTAAAAAGTTCGTCGGTCTCTATGCGCTTTGAAGCAACGGGATCGTTGAAATACAAGCGGTTAAGTGCTTTGTTCATTTTGCAATATCCTTTCGGTTCAATTATAAAGATATTATATACTAAATAAT
>CAZBLS010000124.1:0-3014 GCA_964492705.1 uncultured Oscillospiraceae bacterium
ATTCGCATAAAATATCTCCTTTTTTACTATTGTATCACTTTTGGGAAGATAGTGCAATAAAATAGGGAGAATAATGCATTGAAATTTTTTATACAACAACGTATAATTAACATAAAAAAATTTACAGGAGAAAACCGTATGTATAAAGTGTGGGTTCCCTTGTTTAACCGTAAGTGGACGGATGAACATAAAAGTAAATTGCTGAGCGAACTGTTACGGCTTCAACCCGATGTGGTTCTGTTGACTTATGCCCGAATAATTTGCGATGAGGAAAAGAAAAAAGCCGAATTTGAAACGTATAGTGAAAACAAACGTTTTCTTGAAGAAAACGGCTATACGGTGGGGGCGTGGCTTGCACCCACTATCGGTTACGGTGCGCCGTACTATTATGATAACGGTGCGCCATTTACAAGAATTCACGGTCTTACAGGGGAAGATGATATTTTCGTAGGATCTTTTTGCCCGTTGGATGAGGGATTTGTAAGTGAATTTTTCAGTGTCTTAAAAAATATTCTTGATACAGATACAAAGATAATTATGTTTGAGGATGACTACACGCTCAGCGGAGGAAAAGCGTTTTTTCCCCGTTTGGGTTGTTGCTGTCCTAAACATATGGAACTGCTACAACAGAAATTAGGCGAAAAAATAACACGTGAGCAGATGTGCAGATATGTGGTAGACTGTGGGGAAAACCGTTACAGACAGGCTTGGCTTGATGTGATGGGGGATACGTTGCGTTCATTTACGCAAAAGATAGAGCACTTTGTACACAGCATAGATAAAGAAGTGCGCATAGGTCTCAGTGCCAACGGAAGTTCGTTCAGCGCAGAGGGCGTGAGCATTGCGGAACTTGCACGGATAGTTGCAGGGAAGAACCGTCCGTTTTTGCGCATAACGGGAGCGCCCTATTGGCGAAATTTACCCACGTACGCCACGAATATCGAGGCAGAGCGTTTGCAGTGCCATTGGTGCGGAGAAGGTATAGAACTTATTGCCGAGGGCGATACTTTCCCTAGACCCCGTCATTTTGTCCCGGCTTCTTATCTTGAAATTTTCGATACGGTTTTGCGTGCGGACGGCGGAACACACGGAATTTTAAAATACGTAATAGATTACAATTCTTCACCCACGTATGAAACAGGCTATGTTGACCGCCATTTGCGCAACGGTGAACTTTACCGTGAGATTGAAAAACGCTTTTCTTTTGGCAAAACGGAGGGGTTGCGCATTTTCGAAAACACTGCATTAATGGAAAAAATTACTTTCGGTAAGGACCATCCGAAAGACGTCTTCGGTATACATATGCCACTCGTTTCGCAAAATTTTACAGCAGACAACTCTATTCCCGTAACTTACGGCGAATCTCTCGGCGCATCCCTTGTGTTCGGAGAAAATGCCAAATATATTACGCCTGAAATGCTTGACCGCGGCGTGATTTTGGATGCCCCTGCCGCAAAAATTTTAACGGATAGGGGAATTGACATCGGCATTGAAGATATAACGCCCGTTTCTATGCCAGTGGCGGAATATTTTAAAACCTATAACGAACTTACCGCTTGCAGTTTTGAGGGTGAGGCAAGTTTTTACCGATTTTCGTTAAAGAAAAATGCCCGTGAAATAAGCAGATTTTATATTTCGGGACAGGGACTCGGCACTATTCCGTCAGAGGGAATAGAAAACTGCGACGGATTTCCCGCCTGTGTTTTGTACGAAAACGGACAGGGTCAGCGGTTTATGATATATTCGTTTGCACCCGAAACGGTTATTGTGCGCAACGGCTGGAATTGCGGTGTTTTCCGTAATTATTGCCGTCAAAAGCAACTTGCCGACGGCATTGAATGGTTGCAAAAGAAACCTTTGCCTGCTCTTTGCTTGGGAAATCCCTTTTTGTATATTCTTTGCAAGCGCAACGGAAAAAAACTGTCAGTGGGATTGTGGAATATTTTCCCCGACGAAGCAATAGAGCCTGAAATTTTCCTTGACAAAGAATATAAAACCGCAGATTTTTACGGTTGTGACGGCGTTTTGGAGGGACGGAAAATTAAAATTAACGGAACGGTTCAACCGTACGGAATTGCCCTGTTTACGGTGGAAGAGTAAATGATTTCGTAGGATTGGTAAATACTGTTCGAATCTGCTTTGATGCAACCGTATTAAAAGGTATTGTGTGTTCGTAACTGAATACTGATAGGAAGAGAACTGCTGTCGGGTGATAGCGGTTTTTTTCTTTTTCGGAAAGTGTTAAATTAGAAAAAAATTGAAGAACTGCTCTGTTTTATGAGGAAAGAAATTATAACTTGTTCATTTTTATAGCAATCTGCTTGTCGGTGTACTGCCTGTGATGTTGGGGGATCGGTATTTTCTTGATAAATTTTTTTCAATAAAGAATACTGTGTTGAGATTTGTAAATATTGGAATTTGCTATGGAAAACGGGGGCGAGAGACTTCGAAAGGAAGATTGCCGATACATTTTTGAACCCAATAAGTATAATAGACATTCTTTGACGGATGAGAAGACCTCACTGTCAAAAATATTTAAACGTTGCACATATTGCCGAAAGGAGAGTATCAACGTTTGCAGACTTATTCAGATTAAATATTTGTTTTTTAAATTGCAGCACGTTTTTGTTTTTGATCGTTCCGTTGGAAAAATACGCATAAATGCTCAATAAATTAAACGTGACAACGGCGGAAAATCCGAATCTGCTCCGCAAGGATAACCGTATAAAAATTCGGTTTGACATATTTATATTTTTGTGTATAATATTACTGTAAAAGTGAGTACGGAATGGTGTTGAAGTGGTCATAACGGGGCTGACTCGAATTTTTTTGAAGAGTTGACTGTTTTCTCCGCTTGAAATCCCTGTAAACACTGGTTTTTTTCGGTTCGAAAATTGAATATTTTGTTGTTCTTTTCGTCAGATCTTTCCAAAAGTTTTTTAAGGAATTACGGAATTACATACACGGAGAGTTGTCCGAGTGGTCGAAGGTGCAGCACTCGAAATGCTGTGTCC
>CAZBLS010000125.1:0-2966 GCA_964492705.1 uncultured Oscillospiraceae bacterium
CCCCTGTATCTCGCCTTGGGCAACAAGAAGTTTTTCGATACTTCTGCCTGCCTTGATCGCTTCCCTTATGGGATTGCGCCCTTCAAGCACGTTTTCCGGCATTTCCTCTTCTTCTCTGTTTACAAAGGGTTTTTCCTTGTTTTCAAAAGTATCTTTCTTAACGAAATCTTTTTTTGCAAAATCCTTTTTCTCAAAGCCGTTTTTATTAAAACCGTTCTTTTTCGAAAAACCGTTTTTAGATGCAAGGCCGTCTTTTTTGTAACCGCCGTTCTTCCCGTTTCTACCGTAACTGTTTTTTCCGTAATTTCTTTCTTTCATTATATATTCTCCAATACTGTTTTTATTATGGTGTCCAAGCGTTCGTTTTCGCCTGAAATATACAAATATCCTATAAGCGCTTCAAATGCGGTGGCTATGCGGTAATCGTTTACGTCGGCATTTTTCGGCACCGTTGCAGGGTGTGAGTTACGTCCTCTTTTTGCAATATACTTTTCGTCTTCCGTAAGCATATCCTCTATTTTAAAATACGCTTCCTTTTGTGCCTTGGCGCAGACCGATTCAGCCGCCGCACGGTGCAGCGCGCAGGCATTGTAATCGTGATTTGCCACCGTGTGGGTACGCACAGCCAAAGAATAATATGCATCACCCACAGACGCAAGCACAAGAGGATTAATCTGCCGAACCTGTGCCCTGTCAAAGCCGTATTTCTTATTTATCTCATCCAAAACAAAATTCATTATTTAACTCCGTACTTTTTACGAGCCTCTTTGTAAAGGTCGTTGCCCTTTGAATCTATCGCCACGGTAACGGGCATATCTTTAACTTCAAGTTTATATACGGCTTCACTTAACAGTTCGGGAAACGCAACAAGTTCACAGGAAATAACACAGTCCGCCATAAGCGCACCTGCTCCGCCTGCCGCCGCAAAGTAAACTTTTTTATTCCGTTTTACGGCATTTATGACTTCGTCGCCCCTGTCGCCTTTGCCGATTATTGCACCGAGCCCCAAATCCAAAAGTTCGGGAGTGTAGGCGTCCATTCTGCTTGAAGTCGTAGGTCCGCAAGAGCCGATAGGTCTGTTTTCGGGCGCAGGACAGGGACCCGTATAATAAATAACATTACCTTTTAACGCAAAGGGAAGTTCTTCGCCCCTTTTTATCATTTCGTCCAACTTTTTATGAGCCGCATCTCTTGCGGTATAAACCGTGCCCGAAATAAGCACGCTGTCGCCTGCTTTCAAATCTTCAAGTTCTTTTTCGCATTTTACGGGAAAAATCATATTATCGCCTCGCCGTGCCTTGCACAGTGGCACTGTATATTTACCGCCACGGGCAAACCTGCAATATGGGTGGGATAAGTTTCGATATAAACGTTCAGTGCGGTGACTTTTCCGCCCAAGCCTTGGGGTCCTATGCCAAGCCCGTTGACGCTGTCGAGAATTTCTTTTTCCAATGCGTGAATTTCACTGTCCTCGGAATTTTTGGAAACAGCCAATGCGTGCTTTGCCATAACCGCCGCTTTTTCCATTGTTCCGCCTATTCCCACGCCTATAACCGTGGGCGGACAGGGATCAGCACCTGCAAGAGATACGGTTTCAACAACAAAATCTTTTATGCCTTGCACTCCGTCGGAGGGTTTAAGCATTTTAAGTCTGCTTTTGTTTTCACTACCGAAGCCTTTGGGTGCGACGGTGAATTTTATCCTATCGCCTTTGCAAAGGGAAGTGTGTACCACCGCAGGGGTATTATCACCGGTATTCTCCCTTGAAATGGGCGTAAGCACGCTTTTGCGGAAAGGTTCGTAAGCGCGCCTTACTCCGCTGTTTATCGCCCCGTAAAAATCGCCGTTTATATGCGTATCTTGCCCTATCTCGGCAAAAACCGTCACAAGGCCCGTATCTTGACAGACGGGCATAACGTTTTCTTCTGCTTTTTTTGCGTTATTAAGCGCAATTTCAAGATTTTTTTTGCCGTATTCGGACTCTTCTTTTTCATATGCTTCGGTAAGCATTTTTACAGTATCTTTCGGCAAGCGAATGCAAAGTTCCCTGCAAAGAGCATATATTGCTTCACTTATCTCCGATGCATAAATTTCTCTCATAAAAAACTCCCTGTCTTAAAATCAGACAAGGAGATTATAATATATTTTCCGACTTTTTGCAATGATAATTTATTCTATTTTGCGTAAAGATGCAAGATATTTGCTTGTTCCGTCAAAAACCGAATATGCAAGCAACGATTGATATGCATCATCGGACAGTTTTTTCTCTTCTTCGGGTGAAGAAAGAAATCCGCATTCCACCATTACGTTTACTGAATTTCCGTGGCGAAGCATATAAAAATTTTCGCTCTTTATCTGTCTTTCGTTTTCTGAATCGGCAATATTTTTTATACTTTTCTGTATAAATCCGGCAAGTGCTTCACCCTCAACGGAATTAGGATAATAAAACGTCTGCGCACCCTTTGCCGTTTTGCTTTTGGGAAAACTGTTGCAGTGTATACTTATAACTATATACGGTGATGTCTTTTCGATAATATCGCTCCGTACCTGCATATCCTTTAACTTGCTGTACTTGCCCTCACACAGTGCCTTTTCGTCTTCACGTGTCAAAACAGCCGTTGCGCCTGCACTTTCAAACAGATTTTTTATTTTTTTTACTATTTGAAGATTGATGTCCCGTTCCCTGACAAGGGTATTTATGCCTATGGCTCCCCCGTCCTCACCGCCGTGACCCGCATCTAGAACAACGGTGATTCCCAGCATAGGATAATCGCTTAAACATTCAGTTGCGTACTTACCCGTACGGCTTTCAAGGGGAAGCATACATATTGCCGTAACGAGCAGTACGGCACATATCACTTTTAAAATTCTCTCTACCATACGATCCGTCCTTTTTACCGTTCTTTTAGAATATATTGCAGGGAAACACGCCGTATGACCGAAATATACTGTTTTATAAAAAAAGA
>CAZBLS010000126.1:0-2840 GCA_964492705.1 uncultured Oscillospiraceae bacterium
CGTGTTTTTGGGCGAATACCGTTTTGTGTATTCCTTGTGCTCTTCTGAATATTCGCCTTTGTAGGAATGTATATCGGGACTTTCTATATAATCTTTATTCTCTTTCCCTCTGCCAAATATCAGTTAAGCGTACACAAAAGACTTTACCGTTATCCGCTAAAAAAGTGTAATAGCAATAATCAAAAGAACATATGCGCATATAATTCTCATTTGTATCATCTTCTTCCGCCGTATCGCCATTATATTTTTTCACTTGCTAATGACAAAAACGTTTTAAAATTTCCAAATGCCGTATATACTCTTCTATACACAAAGCCACTATCGGGCAATTCCCCTATATATTCCGTTTCTCTTATGTTTTTTCATAATCACTATAATCATCGAAATATGCCGTACAAAAATCAACACAGATTATATTCGGTTCTTTTTTACAGCCTGAAAAGCAGTTAATAATTAAAAAAACATTGTTATGGAATTCGCAGTATATTCATAAAAATTTTTTAAAAGAAAAAGGATGCCGCAGCACCCTTATTTGCTCATATTTTTGCTTTTTTCGTAACCTTTTAGTACTGCCTGTATACAAGCATTGCGGAAACCGTTTTCTTCCAATGCGGAGACGCCTGCAATGGTCGTTCCGCCGGGGGAGCAGACCTTATCCTTTAATTCTTCCGGATGCCCCATTCCGGCAAGTACGGTTTCTGCCGAGCCTAACATAGTAGCGGAAGCGTATTTTATTGCTTTATCCCTCGGCAGACCGCAAGCAACACCTCCGTCAGCCAAGGCTTCTATCATCATATACATATATGCAGGACCACAACCCGACAGAGCGCAACCGGCGTCTATGAGGTTCTCGTCAAGTTCGTCAACAATGCCGGCACTGCTCATATCAAGGCAAAATTTTTCCTTTTCCGCTTGCGTAATACGTTCGTTGCAAGTGAACAAAATCATTCCTTTACCCACCGCAACGGGCATATTGGGCATTATGCGGATTATGCGTGCCTTAAAGCCCAAAATTTCCTCGATTTTTTTTATGGGAACACCTGCCGCCATAGTAATCAAAAGAGGATCGTATTTTTTTATTTCTTCAAGGGAATTTTTAAGCATATTTTCCATAACCTGCGGTTTAGTGCCTAAAAACACGCTCTTACAGGAAGAAAATACCCCTGTATTATCCCCTGCCTTGCAACCCAATTCCGAAGCAAGTTTTTCCGATTTTTCAGCAACAAAATCGCTGAGCAAAATATCTTTTATGTTTTTTGACAGTGCTTTTGCAATTGCACCACCCATATTTCCGCAACCGATAAAACCGTATTCCATAAAAAACTCCTATCTTATATTGCCGTTACCGCTGACAATATATTTGTACGAAGTAAGTTCCTTAATTCCCATAGGACCTCTTGCGTGCAATTTTTGGGTTGAAATGCCCATTTCGCACCCAAGTCCGAATTCACCGCCGTCGGTGAACCTTGTGGAAGCGTTAACGTACACCGCAGCAGAATCCACCGATTTAGTAAAGTACTCCGCCTTTGCGCTGTCGGACGTGATTATGCCGTCGCTGTGTCCCGTGGAATGCTCGCTTATATGTTCCACCGCTTCCTGTACCGATGCAACACATTTAACCGCCAAGATATAATCCAAAAATTCCGTATCGAAATCGCTTTCCTTTGCAGGCGTACCGTCTATATATTTTGCGCATTTTTCGTCAATACGCAGTTCAACGGGAATTTTCCCCTCTTCCTTACGCTTATCCGCAAGAACGTATTTTAATTTGGGCAAAAACTCTTCCGCAATGCTTTCATCCACAAGCAACACTTCTTCCGCATTGCATACGCTGGGTCTGCTTGTTTTGGCATTTTCCACAATTTTAAGTGCCATATCCGTGTCAGCCGTTTTTTCCACAAAAATGTGACAAATTCCCGTGCCCGTTGCAATTATGGGCACGGTGGCATTTTGCACGCAAGCGGTAATAAGACCCTTTCCCCCTCGGGGAATAAGCAGATCCACCTGTCCCACAGCAGTCATAAGTTCTCTTGCGCTTTCGTGGGAAGTATCGGTAACAAGGTTGATAATATTTCCGTTTATACCCGATTTTTCAAGCCCGTTCTTTAATGCTTTGACTATTGCTTTTGCCGAATTTATTGCTTCTTTTCCGCCCCGAAGTATGCATACGTTACCGCTTTTAACGCACAGTGCCGCCGCATCGCTCGTCACGTTGGGTCGGCTCTCGTAAATTATTGCAATAACGCCTACGGGCACGGAAACTTTTGTTATTTTTAATCCGTCGGGACGGGTATACTCGTCTAAAACGCAACCTACGGGGTCTTTAAGGGGAATGCAGTCTCTTATGCCCTTTGCCATTCCCTCAATTCTCGAAATATCAAGGCGAAGCCTGTCAAGCATAACGTCGCCTATCTTGCCCTTTGCGTTTTCCAAGTCAACCGCATTTGCCGAAAGTATCTCTTCCGCATTTTCTTCCAATGCGCAAGCCATATTTTCAAGGGCTATATTCTTTTGTTCCTCACTGAGCAGTGACGCTTCCCTTTTGGCATTTTTCGCTTTCAGTAAAAGATCTTTCATTTTACGCCTCCGTAGTAAAACGGGTGCCTATTTCCTCCCCGTCAACTATACCGTAAAGAATTTGCGGATTTGCGCCGTTGGCAATTACCATATCGCAGTTTGCATTTAAGCATATCTTGGCGGCATTGAGTTTTGTAACCATTCCGCCTGTGCCGAGGGCAGAACCTTTCCCCCCTGCCAATGCGTATATTTTTTCGTCCACCGCCGTAACCTTGGGGATAAGTTTTGCATTTTCGTCCCTGTGGGGGTCAGATGTATAAAGC
>CAZBLS010000127.1:0-2705 GCA_964492705.1 uncultured Oscillospiraceae bacterium
ATACCTATTTCATCGCAAACTTCTTTAAGACCGAAATCGTCTTGGGGACGGCCGTACATACCGATAGGCGAAATTTGCGAATATATATTGTCAGCCATTATGGGATGAACGCTGTCTGCACTGCGCACGGCATCATACCAATCTTTAAGTATTATCTTAATGGAATCTCTGCGGAATGCGTTATAATCCGCTTCCGGCATAATGCTCATCCACTTCCATTTTTCGTAGGAAATTTGGCTGAAATCCGTATAAGTTCGTTCCCAAACAACGTTTAATTTTTCAATAGTTCCGTACTTTTCTTTAAGCCAGTTTCTAAATGCATCCATTGTGTATTTATCAAATGAACGGAACATTGTTTCGTTGAAAATATCATATGTAAGCAATGCGGGATGGTCTTTGTAAGTTTCGGCGGCCTTTGCAAAATGTGTGCAAATTATCTCTTTAAGTTCGGGGTGAAAATAGTTTAAATATCCGAAACTGCTCTGTCCGTACAAACGTGCACCGTTTTCGTCAACTGCGTTAAACTCGTCTTTCATTAAAAAGTCGGGAGCGTATTCCATTGAAGTCAACTGTCCTGCAAGTTCCATAACCAATTTGATGTTATGCTTCTGTGCAAGATCCAAAATTTTAAGACCTGTGGCAAAGGGATAAAGTTCTGTCTTTTCTTCCCACCAAAAAGTTGCGGGCCAAATAACACAGGTATTAAAACCGCTTTCGCTCATTTGAATGAACATCTTTTCGATATCTTCCAAAGTATCGTGTCTTGTAACTTTTAAAACACTGCCGTAATTAAATCTTGAATTCATACTTATACCGCCTTTTAATTTGATTAAGAATATTTTAGCACAGAGCAAAGGTACTTTCATATGTTTTCTTTTGAAAAACTGTTGTTTTTTTTATATTTTGTGATATAATTTAATCACAAATCAAAAGAAAGGCGTAAAAAATGTCTATTCAAAAGTTTAACAGAGAAATGTTGCAGGAAAAAGGCATCTATGTCAGAAAGAAAAGCGGTGACCTGAGCTACAACATTCATTGGCACGATTATTTCGAAATGATTTTTTACGAAAATTGCAACGGCGTATGTATCTTAAACGGTGAAGAATATCCCGTAAAAGACAACTCAGTGTTTTTTCTCGTGCCGGGGGATTTTCACAGAATAGACGTTACCCCCAGCGAAAACGCAACACAAACGCTTATTTCGTTTTCGGAAAGCGTTATCGATAAGGCGATTGGTGCAAAGACCGATATTTCGGCAAAAGTGCTGTATACACCGTCGGATTTTATGGTAAATACCGCCGAAAAAATGTATCAACTGTTCAAATCCGATGACGGTTTAAAAGAAAACAGCATTTATCACCTTTTAAACGTTATATTAATTGAACTGTTTAATAACGGGCAGTCGCCATCGTCAAACAAAAACTACGTACATCCGAGCATTTCCAAAGCAATGCTTTATATTTTAACCGACCCCTCAAAAGAAGTTTCACTTACGGAAATTGCAGATATGTGCGGTATGAATCCCTCGTATTTTTCCTACGTCTTCCATAATCAGTGCGGTGAAACGTTTAAAAGTTGGCTTATAAAAGTCCGCATAGAATATGCATGCAGACTACTTGAACAGGAAGAACTTTCTGTTTTGGACGTATGCTTTGAAAGCGGTTTTAACAATCTTTCCCATTTCGGGAAATGCTTTAAGGAACATAAAAAAATGACTCCGTCGGAATACAGAAAGAGCAAACTGAACTGAAATTTTTAATTTGCGGAATGACGGCGTATTTTTGTCAAAAGAAGAGAGTATTACGCAATAAATTTTGCAAGATATTCTCTTTTTTTAATTAAAAAATCCCGAACTTTCGTTTTCCTATTTTTCCAATACCGTGCTTATTTTCCGTATATTTTTCCCGCTTATTAAATTCTTTTTTTGAGTATGAATCGCTTTATCCACATGTTTGATATTCCGAAGCAAATATTCGCTGTTCGTACACCTGTTACCGTTAATTAAATAAACGTAGCCGTACACCCAATCTTTGATATTTTTCGATTTTAAAAAGTTTGATAAAATATACACTTCCCTCTTTACTTGTTTTATCGGGTTTTCAAGGGATTTTTCGTAAATATCGTAATCGGTGTGTTTATACTTACGCCAAAAACGGTCTTCTTCCCTGCCCACAAGGTCGCCGTTGAAATTTTTTACTTCGATTATAAAAATTCCGTACCTGTTTACAATAACAAAATCAAGTTCGGTTTCTTTTCCGTCAAATTCAATTTCTATATTGGTAAAAATATGATCGCCTTTACGGAGGATGGATTTTATACGTGTATATGCGATTTCTTCACCTTTTCTGCCTGCTCTCTCCTTTTGGCTTTCATACAGAACGCCGTCAAGGTTGAATATTATAATCGCTATTACAATTATCGCAATTATCAAAATCAGCAAAACCATCTTTTTCACCTCTGATATATGATATCATAGTTTGAAAAGAATTTCAAGATTTTTTATGATTTGCGGAGTAAACAGTTTACAAACAGAAAGATTATAATTCGGGTTCATAATAATTCCTGCCTGTAAAAAAAGACCTCATAGGATTTCTCCCATAAGGTCTGATTTTTATTCGGTTTTGCCTTTTAGGCTTGACCTAAATAAGTTGTGTTTCGGGGCAACACATTTTTTAATTTTAGGGGCAATTTGAATTATAAAATTA
>CAZBLS010000128.1:0-2688 GCA_964492705.1 uncultured Oscillospiraceae bacterium
ATATGAAGATTTTTACCGTAAATTTGGATATAAGTAAGGATGAAAACGGTGTTTCGGCGGATATAGATTACCAACTTTTTGTGGGCGGAGCAAGCGTCGGCAAAATGGGTATGAATATAAAAGTGGAGTACGTTTAGGAGAAAATTATGTTTTGTGGGGCAAACTGGATAGAACCGTCGGAAAGTTTAGATAAAGCCGTTCCCGTATTTAAAAAAGAATTTGATTTAAACGGCAAAATATTAAGTGCTCATTTGAAAATTACGGCACGGGGCGTGTATTCGCCCTTTTTAAACGGCAAGCGCATCGGCGATTTTATAATGGCTCCCGGTTGGACGAGCCATAAGCGTATTCAGTATCAGCAGTATGATATTACCGATTTTTTGATTGAAAGCAACGCTTTGGAAGTTTACCTTGCCACAGGTTGGAACAGTGACGATTCCCTCAGGAATTATACCAATGAATATAAGAAAAACATTGCGATTATTGCCGAAATTACACTTAATTATGTAAACGGCGAAAGCGAAGTTATTGTTACCGACAACACTTGGCAGTGGGCAAAAAGCGGATTTTCTTATTGCGGTCTTTACGGTGGAACGGTTCTTGATGCAAATACCGTGCCCGAATTCAAAGATTTTGCCGTTGTTTCGGAAGATAATAACAAAGATAATTTGATTTTTCAGCAAGGTGAGAAAATCACAATGCAGGAAAGATTAAAGCCAATAGAGTTGATTATTACTCCCAAAGGTGAAAAAGTGCTTGATTTCGGGCAAAATATGACAGGTTGGCTTGAAATTGACGTAAACGGCAAGAAAGGCGACGTACTTTCTTTCTCTTTTGGGGAAATACTTGATTTCGAGGGCAATTTTTATAACGAAAACTACCGTGATGCAAAATGCAGATATGAGTATACCTGCAAAGACGGGGTTCAGCATTTCAGACCTGAACTCACTTTTTACGGTTTCAGATATGTTAGGATAGATTCGTATCCCTATGACATTGACCTTAAAAATTTTACCGCAACGGTAATTCACAGCGATTTAAAACGCACGGGATATATTAAGACGTCCGACAGCCTTGTAAACAGACTGTACGAAAACATAATTTGGGGACAGAAGTCAAATTATTTGGATGTTCCCACCGATTGCCCACAAAGGGACGAACGTCTCGGTTGGACGGGCGATGCACAGGTCTTTGTAAAAACCGCTTCGTATAATTACGATGTGCGCAAGTTTTTCACAAAGTGGCTTAACGATATGAAACTTGACCAAAGCGATGACGGAAAAATTCCTTCTACCGTGCCCGATGCAGGGGTGGGTTTACCCGCAAGTGCGGCGTGGAGCGATGCGGTGACGGTATGCACGTGGCAGTTGTATCAAACGTACGGCGACAGATATTTTCTCGAACTTATGTTTGAGCCGATGAAAAAATGGGTGGATTACGTAACCCGTACCACCTTAAAGCACGGACTTTGGCTTGGGGAAACTCATTTCGGCGATTGGCTTGAACTTAAATGCAATTACGGGGAATATAAAGGCGAAACAAGAGACGATTTGGTGGCTTCCGCATTCTATGCTTATTCAACCGATATACTTGTTAAAACGGGAAAAGTTTTAAATATTGACGTAAAAGAATATGAAGAACTGCACAAAGAGCAAGTTGTTGCGTTTAGGGAAACTTACGGAGACAATTTAAAAACCCAAACGGAATATCTTTTGGCACTTCAATTTGATCTTTGCGAAGAACCGGAAAAAAAGGCGGAAAAACTTGTTCAACTGATTCATTCCGACGGTGATAAGTTGCAAACGGGATTTGTCGGCACGCCGTATTTTCTTCCCGTACTTACAAAATACGGATACAGTGACCTTGCCTATAAAGTTTTTTTGAGAAAAGAATTTCCGTCTTGGCTCTATCCCGTTACAAAAGGCGCAACCACGATGTGGGAACATTGGGACGGCATCCGACCCGACGGAACGATCTGGTCATCTGATATGAATTCCTTTAACCATTACGCTTACGGAGCGGTGGGTGAGTGGATGTATTCTTCTTGCGGAGGAATCAATCCCTTAAAAGCAGGTTATGAGGAATTGCTCTATACACCTGTTGCTACCAAAGAAATGGACAGTTTTGAAGCGGAGTTTAATTCGCCCAAAGGAAAAATAGTATCGAAATGGTATCATAAATCGGGGAAAACCGTTTACGAACTTACAACGCCCGTAAAAACAAAGGCGATAATAGAGGGCAAAGAGTACTCATTAAATGCAGGAACTTATGTTTTTGACTGATTTTATTTCGAGATTTGCTGAAAAAGCAGATCTCTTTTTTTATATCGGCGATACAAGCAGGCAATCTCGTAAAAACAAATCGGTTTTGCATCGGAAAAACAATGTCGGATATTACTTTTTATTGTGTCAGGATGACCGGGGAAAGTTTGTTTATGTCTTAAATTATCTCCGAGAAAATAAACTGCTTTTTATCCCTTTTTTTGATGATTTGCGAGAAAATTGCTTTATTTTGCGCATTTAAAAAAATTTTGAGTAAAAAAATTCAAAAAACACAAAAAAGGTGTTGACAAGAAAGGGATTATTGCATATAATAATAACGTAATCAAGATTGATTGCAACAATATCGCGGAGTGGAGCAGTTGGTAGCTCGTCGGGCTCATAACCCGAAGGTCGTGTGGTTCAAGTC
>CAZBLS010000129.1:0-2682 GCA_964492705.1 uncultured Oscillospiraceae bacterium
ATAATATATTATTATGAAATATTTGATTGATTTAAAAGACGAAAACGATACACTTACTTTGGGCGAATATATCGGCAAAAGCCTCACTTCGGGGGTATTTTTTGCCCTTAACGGCGATCTCGGTGCGGGAAAAACCGTGTTTGTACGGGGTCTTGCCCGAGGACTTAATATCTCGGGGCCCATTACAAGTCCCACTTTTACCGTTATGTGCGAATACGCAGGCAGAATGCCCCTGTATCACTTTGACCTTTACAGGCTTTCAGGTGAAGATTTCTTTGAATTTGAAGATTTCCTCTTTGACTCCTCCGCCGTTGTTGCCGTGGAATGGAGCGAACGGATGACGGAATTCCCCGAAAACACCGTAACAGTGAATATAAATAAAACCGAGAACGGTACTCGCATTGCCGAAATATGCGACAAGCGCAACCTGCTCTCTTTTTTAGGTGATTATAAATGAAAATACTCGCAATAGATACGTCAAGTAAATATGCATCCTGTGCCGTACTTAACGGCAATTCAATCGTAAGCGAAAAGGTTCTCGCCACGGGACTTGTACATTCAAAATCACTTATGCCCCTTGTTGAAGACTGCCTTAACAGCGCAAACCTTTCTATTTCGGAAATCGACCGTATTGCCTGCGTAACGGGTCCCGGCTCTTTCACCGGCGTTCGCATAGGAGTGTGCGCCGTAAAAGGTCTCGCTTTTACCCACTCCATTCCCTGTGTTCCCGTAAACACCCTCGATTGTCTTAAAGAAAACGTGCCCTATTTTAACGGTTATGTTTGCCCTATAATGGATGCACGCAGAGGACAGGTATACTGCGCCGTTTACAAAGACGGCGTTGCCGTTAAGGAATGCGATGCCTGTTCGGTGGATGACCTGCTCGCCTTTGTTAAGCAGGAAAAAACTCTGTTTTTAGGTGACGGTCAAGAAGTTTTCAGGCAAAAAATTACTGATACTCTCGGCGAAAACGCATTTTTCGCACCTGCACATTTGAATTTTACGAGGGCATCTTCTGCGGCAGTTTGTGCACTTAACCTTCCCTGTGTTTCCTGTGACGGGCTCGATGCGTTCTATTTGAGAAAACCGCAGGCGGAGCGTGAATATGAAAGTAAACATCCGTCCGCTTGAAGAAAAATATCTTGACGGGATCGTTCTTATCGAAAACGAAAGTTTTTCGTCACCTTGGTCAAAGCAATCCTACCGTGACGAAATAAATAATCCCGTTGCCGAATATACTGTATTAACCGACGAAAACGACTCCGTTATCGCATACGGCGGTTTTTGGAGCGTTTGCGACGAGGCGGATATTACGAATATCGCCGTAAAAAAAGAGTTCAGGCAAAATCATCTTGGGCAGGAACTTCTTTCACTACTCATATCTTCCGCAAAGAACAAAAATCTCCGTGCCGTTACCCTTGAAGTGCGCCTTTCAAATACACCGGCGATAAACCTTTACAAAAAGGCGGGATTTGTTTCTTCCGGTGTAAGACCTCACTACTATCCCGACGGCGAAGATGCTTTAATAATGTGGCTTGAACTATAAGGAGAACCAAATGGAAATAACCGTTAACGGTCTTAAAATCAATTATCGGCAGTTCGGGCAGGGTGAAGATCTGCTTATTCTCCACGGGTGGGGATACGGCATAACTTTACTTGAACCCTTTGCCCGTATTCTTTCACAAAATTACCGTGTAACACTTGCGGATATGCCGGGGCATGGCGGTTCGCCTGAACCCGAAACACCGATAACCGTATACGATTACGCCGAAACCGTAAATTGCCTTTTAAATGAGCTCAACATAGAAAAAACTTACATTTTAGGCCATTCTTTCGGTTGCCGTTTGGCTGTGATACTTGCGTCTAAATACCCCGAAAAAGTAAAAAGAATGATCCTTTGCGGTGCCGCAGGTATTCGCCCGAAGCGCAATACAAAATACTACGTAAAAACATACGCATATAAATGCGCAAAGTTTTTTATAAAAACTTTTGCACCTGCAAAATACGAATCTTGGCGAAAAAATAAAGGGTCGGAAGATTACAGAAATCTTTCCGATACTATGAAAGCCACTTTTTCCAACGTTGTAAACGAAGACCTTACTTATCTTTTAAAGAACATAAAATCTCCCGTTTTTTTAATTTGGGGCGAACTTGATACCGCCACGCCTCTTTATATGGCGGATATTTTCGAAAAAGAAATAAGTGACTGCGCCAAAACGATTTACAAAAACCGCACTCACTATGCATTTTTGGAGGAAACTCCGAGAACGGTTGCAATAGCAAATACTTTTTTTAAGGAGCAATAAATTGATCTGGTCAAGAATTTTACTTACGCTTTCTTCAACTGCGCTTACCGTTATACTTTCGGTGTACTATCTTCATATGTTGCAGTTGGAAGGTTATTTTACAAATCAGTATATGCATCATCTTTTTGCACGCATTCGCCGTCCCAAACTGCTGTTTGCACCGCAAAAAACAAAAAAACCTTTGCATTTTACTCCGCGTATGATCCGTCTTACGGTAATAACGTCATTGCTTACGCTGTTATATAACCTTTGTTTTTCATTTTTCTTTTTTGAAGTTCTTTCGTCAAAACTCGGGTTCTCATCAACGGTATTTTGCGTGATTTCTCCCCTTTTGGCGTCTCTTTGGGTACTTATTGCGTCTTTAATAGCCAAACCC
>CAZBLS010000130.1:0-2618 GCA_964492705.1 uncultured Oscillospiraceae bacterium
ATATAATCTTCGCAGGGAACGAAACTTTCAGTTTCCGTTCCAACGGAATGATGAAAGGCAGTTTGAAAAAGTAGATAAAGTTTCCGTTTTCACTTTCTGCAAAAAATCCAAATGCTTTTTGCGGTATTGACTTTTTACTTTTCATTTGATATAATAAACCCATAATTGCACTTACAGAGAAACTATGTCAGGAGAAACTATGTCAGGAGAAACAAGATTTACGAGAGAACTGAATAAATTAAGGCAAATGCCTTTTTTTATGCCCCGATTTATTTCTTTGGGGCTTTTGCTTGCCTTAAACGACCTTTCCCGAATTTTTGTAAAAAGTTCGGCGGTGGTTTTCTTGTCGGTTTTGCTCGGTTTGTCGGCAGTAACTTTTCTTGCCTTTCAAACAGCCGTGATCGTTCAAAAAAAACAAAAACCTCTCTTTGCCCGTACACCTGCCGTAATTTGGGGCATTCTTTGCCTTTGCTGTCTTATTTCTTCTGTAATAAACGGATTTTCATATAATCTTGCGGTAATACTTTTAATATACCCGTTTTTCGTAATCTGCTGTAACGAAGAGGGCTTTGTCAATCTTTTTCTGCTTGCCTGCGGTATTGCCGTATTTGCCGATATCGGTGCATCGCTTATTTTTTATCCTCTTATCGACAACAATCTCTCCATTTCCCTTGCGGGACTTGTTCCGGTACTCCTGTGTGCCGTGGCGTGGGTGTTGCTTAATACAAAAAAATTCTATCTTTCCCTTTTTTCCTGTTCGGTATTTCTTTGTGCACTGCTTATATTCTTTTCCGGTGTTTCCGGCGGAAGAACGGGCTTTTTAACCATAATCGCCACTCTGATATTTTTCGTTTCGGCACTTGTTATAAAATTTGTTTCGGCAAAAAAGAGCATACTTTACCACAGCAGTACTATCAGTACTTTTATTATCGTTTCGGCAGTGCTTTTGATCACCCTTACCGTATGCGGTGCTATCGTCATCGATTCCTTGGGCACACCTACCGACACACCTGCTTCAATTGAAAACTTGGGTTTCTTTTCTAAATTTATTGTTTCACTGCAAAACGGAAATTTCCTTTCCAACAGAGGTATGATTTGGAAGTACACCTTTGAAAACACAAAATTCTTCGGCAACGGTGCTTCTTTTTACAATGCGCCCGACGTACTGTCACCCGATCAGTGTTCCGCACACAATTCTTATCTTGCGATTTTGGGGCACTACGGATTATTTGCATTTGTGACCTTTCTTGTTTTTTGCGTTTTTATGCTTATACTTTCGGTGCGCTACTGTTTGGCATCACGCAGGCTGTATATTTTCCCTTTTACGGTTTTGGTTACCTATTATACCGCAGGCATTACAGAAGACCTTATCTTTATGTATTCGCCGAGAGTTATTACGTTACTGTTTTTCCTTGCCTGTGCCTACCTTACGGTAATCGGCGGCAAACAGCCGTACAGGCTCTACGTTGAAGCCAAAAGATGATTGACAAAACGATGCTTTTTTGCTACACTCTTCTAAACGCATAAAGGAGAGTGTTTTTTTATGGAATCTTTTGATTACGGTTGGCAGTTTGCCTACGGTTTTGAAGATCAAACTTGGTCTGACGTTACTTTACCTCACGACGCCTCCGCAACGCTTGCCCTTGATTCATCCGATGGTTTTTGCCCCGAAGGATGGTCTTCGGCAAAGCAGTTAAGCGGATATATTCCCTACGGTAAGTGCGCATATAAAAAGAATTTTTCGGTTTCCCGCAAAGATAACGAACTTGTTTTTTTGATTTTTGAGGGAATTTGCCGAAACTGTACTCTCTACCTTAACGGAAACAAAATTTATTCAAAGCAAAACGGAAATATGGGTTTTGAAGTGGACGTTACCCCATATTTAAAAGAATACAACGAACTTTATATTACCGTTGACAATACACCCGTTCATCAGGGTACTGACTACGGCTCCGCCCGTTGGTACACGGGTACGGGAATTTACCGTCACACTTTTATTGACGTGCGCCCGAAATCCTACGTGAAAAACGTTATTATCACATCCGATACAGGAGATAATACCGCAACCGTACACATAAAGGGAGAACTTTCCTTAAAAAGCAACGGCACGGTGCGCATTTTGGATTTTAACGAAAACTGCGTTGCTCAAAAAGATTTTTCCCAAGTGCTTGACATTGAAATGACAGTAGACGAGCCAAACTTATGGTCAGTGGATACTCCCTATCTTTACACTGCCGAAATAACCGTAGACGGCAAGGCCGTAAAGCAAAGATTCGGCATACGCAAAATAGAACTTACCCGTGAAAAAGGCGTACTTGTAAACGGTAAGCCCTGCTTCCCAAAAGGATTTAACCTGCACCACGATTTAGGCGTTTCGGGCACCGCAACTTATAATTCGCTTATCCGTCACAGGCTTGAAGTCCTTAAAAGCATCGGTGTAAATGCTCTTCGCCTTTCCCACAATCCCCACGCTCCCGAACTTTTGGATATGTGTGACGAAATGGGTTTTCTTGTTTTCAACGAGTGTTTCGACAGGCTTCGCGATCAGTACTTTGACAACTTTGATGCAAATTGGAAAGAAGAACTTACCGATTTTATTTTAAGAGATATCAACCATC
>CAZBLS010000131.1:0-2576 GCA_964492705.1 uncultured Oscillospiraceae bacterium
GCCCATAATGCCCGAGGCTGTTATCGCTCTCGGTTGCGTTCCGATTGCGGCTTACGGCACACCCTCAACGGAAGAAATTCCCGATGCAGTTGAAAAATATTTACAGAGTTTTGACGCTGTTTTGCTTGAAAACCACGGCGCACTTACTTATTCCGATTCGCTTCTTAATGCTTACCACAAAATGGAATCGGTAGAGTTCTACGCAAAACTTTTGTTCAACGCACGTCTTTTGGGCGGACCTAAGGAACTTACTCCTCAGCAGGTTGAACGTCTTTACGAAATTCGCCGTCAGTTCGGTCTTAAAGGCAAACATCCCGCAAATCTTTGCCCCAACGCAAAAGAGGGTAAACCCAGTTGCCACACCTGCGGAGGCAACTGCCACTGCGGTAAGGAAAGTGCTCCTGCGGCTGATGCCGATATGGTTGCCGAGATCACTAAAAAGGTACTCGAATCACTCGGCAGATAATCCGAGGTGGGTATCTTGAAAGAAAACGTTGTTTCTTCGGTTGCGGGTGTTATATCCGCACTGAAAGAAAATGAGAATATGAGTTTGTCCCTTGCTCTTGCCTTGACGGAATACGTTAAGGCAAAGGCAAGCGAAATGAATGTAAACGCAGTTGTTGCCGTTGCCGACGGTGGAGGAAATCCCGTTAGCGTACAGTGTATGGATTCTTCGTTTTTGGCATCCTACGATATTGCGCTTAATAAAGCGTATACCTCGGTTGCACTTAAAATGTCTACAAAAGAATTGAGCAAGTTGGCGCATCCCGACGGAAGTCTTTACGGCATACAGTTTACCAATAACGGCAAAATAGTTATCTTCGGCGGCGGAGCGGTACTTAAAGACCGTAACGGCAAAGTGCTCGGAGGTCTCGGCGTAAGCGGAGGAACCGAAGAGGAAGATACGCTTCTTGCGCTTTTGGGCGAACGGATGTTCTCGGAATGTATAAATAACCTTAAATAAAGGACGGTTCTTATAATGGATGCAAATTCAATCAATATAGAGGAGATCGTAAGACAGGTTCTTTCGTCTATGCAGGGCGAAAAAACTTCCGCTCCCGCAACCGCTGTTGCGCCTGCGCAGAAACCTGCAACGCAACTCCCCAAAACAGCGCACGTTGCCGTACTTGACAAACTTGAACACTTTGAGATCAAAGAATATCCCATTCCTCCTCTGGGAGATGACGATATCCTTGTTAAAGTGGAAGGTTGCGGTGTTTGCGGTACCGACGCACACGAATTTAAAAGAGATCCCTTCGGTCTTATCCCCGTAGCTCTCGGTCACGAGGGTACGGGCGAGATAGTCGCAATGGGTAAAAACGTTAAAAAAGACAGTGCAGGCAAGGACCTTAAAATCGGTGACAAAGTTGTTACATGTATGATTTTCAAGGATAATCCCGATATCACGATGTTCGACCTTAATAAGCAGAATATCGGCGGTGCCGACGTTTACGGACTTCTTCCCGATGACGATATTCACCTTAACGGTTGGTTCTCGGATTATCTCTTTATCCGTAAAGGTTCAAGCGTATTTAACGTAAGCGACCTTGACCTTGATTCGAGAATACTTATCGAACCCTGTGCGGTTCTTGTACACGCAGTTGAGCGTGCAAAGACAACGGGCATTTTGAGATTTAATTCAAGAGTTGTTGTACAGGGGTGCGGACCTATCGGTCTTATCTGCATAGCGGTTCTCCGTACAATGGGCATTGAGAATATCGTTGCCGTTGACGGTGATGAAAAACGTCTTGCTTTTGCAAAAGAAATGGGCGCAGATAAGTCTGTTAACTTTAAAAACTTTAACGGTGTTGAAGCACTTGCACAGGGTGTTCAGGATGCTTTCGGCGGATATCTTGCCGATTTTGCGTTCCAGTGCACAGGTTCACCCGCAGCACACTCGAATATATATAAGTTTATCCGCAACGGCGGAGGACTTTGTGAACTGGGCTTCTTTATCAACGGCGGCGACGCTACGATAAACCCCCACTTCGATATCTGTTCAAAGGAAATCACGACCGTAGGTTCGTGGGTATACACTTTGAGAGATTATGCCACCACGTTTGACTTCCTTAAACGTGCAAAGGCAATCGGTCTTCCCATGGAAAAACTTATCACTCACAAGTTCCCCTTGGAAGAAATCAACGAAGCACTTAAAACCAATCTCTCAATGCAGGGACTTAAAATTGCAGTAGTAAACAAGTAGGGGACGGGAAATGAAAGCAACCGGAATAATTGAGGTTTACGGGCTTGTAGCCGCATTCGTGGCTTGCGATGCGGGGTGTAAGGCGGCGGACGTTGTTTGCGAGCCGTTTGATAAAAACAAACCCGGTAATCCTAACGGACTTAAAGTTCCTTTAATCGTCTGCGTTAAATTTCGCGGACAGGTAGCCGCAGTTGAAGCGGCAATCGAAGCGGCAAAGGTTGCGGCGGAAAAAGTATCGGGCGTTGTAAGCACCCATATTATCCCCAATCCCGAGCCGGGAACCGAAAAAATGTTAAAACTCAATGCTTTTGATAAAAAGTAAATTATAATCGGAGGATGTTTTATATGTCAAATGAAGCACTTGGAATGGTAG
>CAZBLS010000132.1:0-2501 GCA_964492705.1 uncultured Oscillospiraceae bacterium
TTGTAGGGCAGATACTGATTGACAAAACCAAACTGACTCCTGCGAGAATTATGGTGGGATACGTTGTGTGCGGTGTTTTGTTGGGTGGAATGGGAATTTATGACCGACTTGCGGATATAGTGGGGGCAGGTGCCACCGTTCCCCTTTTGGGATTCGGAAATTCTCTTGCAAAGGGCGTTATCGAAGAAGTAAAAGATAAAGGTGCTATCGGATTGGTAACGGGGCATCTGTCCGCTACGTCGGCAGGAATATCGGCGGCAATAGTTTTCGGCTATTTAAATGCGATTGTTTTCAAACCCAAGGGGAAATAATCTTGACAGTATGAACAAAATGTGGTAATATAATTGAAATATATATCACATTAAAAATTATTTTGATAAATTTTGGAAATTTTTCCTTGTATTGGTACTTGCTATGGATTTGGAAAAGCACGTTGTAAACGAAAACAAAAAAGAAAAACTTTATACAATAAAATCAGTTCGGTGGACGCTTGTGTGGTACGACCTTGCGGTGTATACGGCGATTTCTCTGTGGATGCTTGTGTTTGTGCGTAATGAAAGTATCCGTTCTGCGGAAATGCTGTATCAATGGCTTTTCGGTGCGGTAAGTATATTCTCTTTCAGATTTATTTTTAACGTATACAGGCAAATATGGCGTTATGGCGGAATACAAAGTTATATAAGAATTCTTGTTTCCGACGGATGCTCGTACGTTCTTTACTATACCGTGCAGTGGCTTGTTGGGTGGGGAAGATTGCCTTTTGCGGATTCAGCGTGCATCTTTTGCTTTACACTCCTTATGGCTCTTGCCATGCGTATGATTTACAGGTATGCTTATAAATGCTGTAAGAGCGAAACGTTTGTAGGCAAATTTATGGGGCTTCTCGTAACGGTTTTTGCAGGCAGAAACGTAAGGCTTGACGATTTATCGAAAGTTGACGGAGTAAATGTGGCGATTATAGGTGCAGGACGAGTGGGCGTTATGCTTGCGGAGGAATTGCTGAATAACGAAAACTCCGCATATATCCCCAAATGCTTTGTGGACATTTCGCCCGATAAGATAGGAAGAGAAATCTACGGTATGCGAGTTTTCGGCGAAAGCGAAACCGACGGGGAAATGCTGTCGGACTACGGCATACGGGAAGTTATATTCGCACTTCCGCAATTGGGCGCATCGGAAAAGAAAAAACTCTATGACAGATACATCAAAATGGGGTGTAAAGTCAAGGTTTACGACTATCCCACCGTTTCAAAGGCAGGCACGGGCAAAAGAATGCTGCGTGAATTTGATATCGAAGAACTTCTTTTCAGAAAGAGCATAGATTGTACAGATGAGAATACGGGTCTTTTTTATAAAGACAAAACCGTACTGATAACAGGCGGAGGAGGTTCTATCGGAAGCGAACTGTGCAGGCAGTGCGCCAAAGCGGAACCCAAAAAGATAATAGTTCTTGATATTTACGAAAACGGCGCCTACGATATACAGCAGGAATTACACATAGTCTACGGCGACAAAGTGAATATTCAAGTTGAAATAGTTTCGGTGTGCAACCGAGAGGGGTTAAAATGCGTATTTGAAAAGGAACGTCCGCAGATAGTAATTTGTGCGGCGGCGCACAAGCACGTTCCCCTTATGGAACATAACTGTGCCGAAGCGGTGCGGAATAACATATTCGGTACGCTCAACACCGTTGAACTTGCACAAGAGTACGGCTCGGACAGAGTTATGCTTGTTTCCACCGATAAAGCGGTAAATCCCACTAACGTTATGGGTGCGACAAAACGTATGTGCGAAATGATAGTTGCCTGCTACGGTGCAATGAATACAGGTACTAAATTTTCCGCCACGAGATTCGGCAATGTGCTCGGCAGTGCGGGCAGTGTTGTTCCGCTGTTTAAAAAGCAGATTTTATCCGGCGGTCCCGTAACGGTTACCGATAAAAGAATAATACGGTACTTTATGACCGTTCCCGAAGCGAGCCAACTTGTGTTGCAGTCCGGTGCAATGGCGAAAAACGGAGAACTTTTTGTGCTTGATATGGGCGAACCCGTAAAAATTTTGGATCTTGCCGAAAATATGATACGACTGAACGGACTTGAACCTTATAAAGATATTGAAATTACGGAAACCGGATTGCGACCGGGTGAAAAACTTTACGAAGAATTGCTTATTAAGGATGAAAATTTAAGCGTTACCGAAAATAAACTTATATTTATCGAGCGTGATACGCCTATATCAAAAGAAGAACTTGACGGAAAATTGGATATTTTACGTGAAGCACTTAATACGCAAGACGATGAAAAAGTTAGGGAAGCACTGAAAAAAGTTGTGCCTACATATGTTCCGAACTCGGGATTTGCCAAAATACAAGCGTGAAATATGCCGAAAATAGCCTTGAAAATGCCTTTTTTGAAATAAAAACAGAAAAAATTGAAAAAATGTCAAAAAAACGCTTGACGAAAAGAGGAAAAAGCGATATACTACGTGAGCACTTTGAAAGA